>JAEVZQ010000266.1 GCA_023392135.1 Pseudomonadota bacterium
CTCGTGGCAACCTTTCTCGGCTCCCTCGAGATCATGCTCGATCGTGGGCTTATCGACGACTGGTTCGACTCGAGCTTCATTATTACTGTTGCAATCATTTGCGTCCTCGCATTCGCACTCATGATACCGTGGGAGCTCAGCCGCCGTAATCCGATGATCGACTTACGAATGGTTGGGACCCGACAATTCGGCTCCTGTTTCGTAATCATGCTGGCCGCTGGAGCCATCCTGCTGGCTACGACACAGTTTCTGCCCCTGCTGGTTCAGAATGAGTTCGGCTATACGGCCGTGTGGGCCGGCCTCGTGCTGTCGCCGGGTGGCTTGGTCGCCATGGGCATGATGTTCGTCGTGGGCTATTTATCGGGGAGGATTCAGCCGAAATATCTTATTTTTGTTGGAACACTCATTGTCGCGCTTTCGATGCATATCCTCACTGCCGTGTACAGTGATCTCGACTTCTGGTTCTTTGCCTTTTCGCGAATGGTTTTGGGCGTCGGGCTGCCATTGGTCTTCCTGCCGATCATTACAGCATCGTACAACGGCATTACGCCTGACAAGACCGACCAAGCCTCGGCGCTGATCAACGCAGCTCGCAATAGCGGCGGATCGATTGGAATTTCACTTACTGCAAACATACTGGCGCATCGCGAGCAATTTCACCAGAGCCGGCTCGTCGAGAACGTGGTGCCGTCGAACATCCCCTTTCAGGAAACCGTTCAACAGGTCATGAACTACTTCATAGCCCGTGGCAGCTCGCCTCAGGAGGCGCATGGCCAAGTGATAGCCTGGATCGGAGATCAGGTCCAAACACAGGCAACATTGCTCGCTTACGTCGACGCATTTTGGGTGCTCATGTTGATGTCGCTTGCGGCCGTTCCTCTGGCGCTCATGTTGCGCAACGCCCCGCTTGGCGGAAGCGACGCCGGATCTCACCCTGCTTAGGCAACGCTTTGAGCTCCTGTGTCACGATCGCACGCCGCCGGAACGATGACGTGCATTGCCCGGAGCGGCGCGCTACTCATTGGTTCCCGATTGGAACTACCCGCAGACGAACGGGTCTACATGCATGCGACGGTGTAGCCACTTCAGCTTACGGACCAGGGGGTTGCGATGCCCGACGACAGAAGCAGGATGGAGCGAGGTGCCAGCAAGATCTCTTCGCGATCCCATCTCGATGAGCTCCTGGATGAGGCGCTTGCCGAGACGTTTCCGGCCAGCGATCCTATAGCTATCGAGTTCGAAAGGCCCCAGCCTGCAGCAAGCGAACGGAGGAGCACCATGAAATCAAGACTGGACTATTGGAAATCATCGCCACAGGGCTTCACGGCTCTCCGTCATTTGAGTGACTACGTCGAGGGAAGTGGCCTCGAGCGAACGCTGCTCGAACTCGTCAAAACCCGTGCCTCCCAGATCAACGGCTGCGCCTACTGCCTCGACATGCACACCAAGGATGCGCGCGCAGCGGGCGAATCGGAGCAGCGGCTCTACACACTGTCAGCTTGGCGCGAGACCCCATTCTTCAGCGAACGCGAGCGCGCAGCACTTGCCTGGACCGAGGTGATCACGAAAATTTCGGAGCACCATATCGACGATGCGCTCTACTCGGAGCTTCAGCAGCATTTCTCGGAAAAGGAAATCGTCGATTTGACGTTGGCGATCATCGCGATCAATGGCTGGAACAGGTTGGCCATCCCCTTCCGTATACCTGCGGGCAGCTATAAACCGCGCACCGGCGGCTGAAGCGGGTCCCGTGGCGGCCCGCACATGTCAAACTGAATGACACGATCATATCCAAGTCTACAGGGGAGGCGTGTCGTGACAGCGGCCGCACAGGCGGACCGGCCAGAGCGTCAGCTCCCGAGCTAAAGATGAAGCGCGACGTCCTTAAACGCATGGCCGCGAATGCGGCGGTCGAGCTGGTCGAGAGTGGCATGGTCGTCGGGCTCGGTACCGGCTCGACGGCGGCTCTGGCAGTCCAGGCACTCGCTCGCCGCCATGGCCAGGGCTTGCAATTCTTCGGCATCCCGACCTCCGAGCGCACGGCGGCTTTGGCCGCAGCCGCGGCCATTCCGCTCACGTCCTTCGCTCAACATCGGCAAATCGATATCACCATAGACGGTGCCGACGAGGTCGAACGCGGTACGCTCAATCTGATCAAGGGAATGGGCGGCGCATTGTTGCGGGAAAAAATCGTCGCCGCCGCAAGCCACCGCCTCGCGATCGTCGTGGACGGGACCAAGCTGGTCGATCGGCTCGGAACACACGTCCCGGTTCCGGTGGAGGTCGTCCCATTCGGACTGGAGGCAACGCGGGCCAGCCTCGAGGTTCTCGGCGCGCGCACCCGTTTGCGACTGTCGTCGCCGTCGGGCGAACCCTTCGTCACTGATGGCGGCAACCGCATTATCGACTGCGGCTTTGGGCCGATTGCCGATCCGGCCCGGCTCAATGAGCGCATCCGGCGTGTTATCGGCGTCGTCGAAAGCGGCCTTTTCATCGGTCGGGCCGATCCGGTTTTCGTTGCCGACGATGCGGGTGTTCATCGCCTGGACAGCGCCCGCGCCCATCGGGGGCGTCCGCCAATTCTGGTGATCATGGGCATTTCCGGGGCTGGAAAGTCAACGATTGCGCGCGAGCTAGCCGCCCGGCTCGGCTGGCCATTCGAGGAGGGCGATGCGCTTCATCCCGCCGCGAATGTCGCCAAATTGCATGCGGGAATTCCGCTGACCGATGCGGACCGCCAGCCTTGGCTCGAGCGCGTCGCTGGCTGGATCGATGCTCAGCGCGCCAAGAACCAGCCAGGAATCATCACCTGCTCAGCGCTGAAGAAATCCTACCGACAGGTCATCGTCGGTGACCGGCCGGAGGTGCGCCTGATCTACCTTCGTCTGGGCCGAAATCTCGCTGCTGAGCACCTCGCGGCGCGGCACGGCCATTTCATGCCTGCAAGCCTGCTGCAGAGCCAGATCGATGCGCTCGATGAACCGGAGCCGATCGAGGATCCGATAACCATCGAGGTGGGGGCGCCGCCCGCGCAACTCGCAGACGAGATCATCCGGCTCCTTTGCGCCACCGCAGCGCTGGTTCGTGTTTAGGGTCGAATAATCCAAGTGGCCATCTGGGGCGGAATTGCGAAATCGCTTAAAGGCCTTTTCCTGAGATTTCACGAGGCGCTGCAGCGCGGTCGAGAAAGAAACGCAGCTCTCCGGCTGTTGGGTGGATCCGGGCGGCGGGAAGCTCTTCATTTCCGGCAAAAAGCTGTTCGAGCACTGGCCGCTTCTGCCCGCCAGTCACCAGAAACGCGATGACGCGGCTGCTTTCAAGCACGGGGTAGGTTAGCGTAACCCGCGGCTCGGGCTTCGCGCCGATCACGGCTCTTACCCAATGCGATCTCTCCTCGAGAGCCGGTGTACCCGGAAAAAGGGAAGCGATATGTCCTTCCGGGCCCAGTCCGAGGAAAGTGACGTCGAAGAGCGGCTGGCGGGACTTCAGCTGTTCCGACCCGTAGTAATTCTTCAGCTCACTTTCATAGGCGCGTGCAGACTGCTCGGAGCTAATGGTTTGCGTCGGTATTGGATGGATATTGCCGGGCGGAATAGCAACGCGCGCGAGCATGGCTTCTCGGACCATACGGTAATTGCTGTCCAGGCTGTCATGCGGCACGAAACGCTCATCGCCCCAGAACCAGTGTGTCCGTGACCACGGGAAAGCCTCGCGGTAAGGTGAGGTGGCCAGCAGCTCATAGAGGCGCCGCGGGGTCGAGCCGCCCGATAGAGCGACCGAGAACCGGCCATTCGTATCGACTGCCATCGCGAGCAGCCAATCCGCGACGCGGTGCGCCAAGGCCTCCGGATCGGGGAGGATTTCCACCTGGGCGTCGGGTATGCTGGTCATCATCCGGACCCCGCCGAGAAAGAGCTGTCACGAGCAGCGCGCCGATACTCAACAACTGCTTTCTAATTCGCTGCGGAACAAAGACCCCGAGAAGCAGTCCTCAGCTTCCTGTCTTCTCCAAATGTCCACCGAATTGATAGCGCATGGCAGACAGAAGTTTGTCCTGGAACTCTGCGGCACCACGCGAGCTGAAGCGTTCGTAAAGCGCCGTCGAAAGGACCGGTACCGGCACGGCCTCGTCGATGGCCGCCTTGATGGTCCAGCGCCCTTCGCCCGAGTCGGAGACCTTCCCGGCAAAGCGAGACAAGGCCGGATCCTCGGCCAAGGCTGCCGCGGACAAATCCAGCAGCCATGAAGCGATGACACTCCCGCGGCGCCAGACCTCCGCAATATCGCGCAAATTGAGATCGTACTGGTAAAGCTCCGGCTCGCGGAGCGGCGTCGTCTCAGCATCGATGGCGTGCTCGTGCTTGCCGATATTGGCGTTGCGCAACACGTTGAGACCCTCCGCGTAGGCCGCCATCACCCCGTATTCGATCCCGTTATGAACCATCTTGACGAAATGGCCCGCACCATTCGGGCCGCAGTGGAGATAGCCGGATTCAGCCGTGCCACCGAGATTCTCCCGCCCCGGCGTGCGCGCGATGTCTCCCGGCCCCGGCGCGAGTGTCTTGAATATCGGATCAAGGCGGCGGACGGCCTCATCGGGCCCGCCGATCATCATGCAGTAGCCGCGTTCGAGACCCCACACACCGCCGCTCGTTCCAACATCGACGTAGTTGATCTGCCGCGGTGCCAGCTCCTTGGCCCGGTGGATATCATCGACGTAATAGGAATTGCCACCATCGATGATCGTGTCGCCGGCATCGAGGTGTGGCAGCAGGTCGGCGATCGTCTTGTCGACCGCCGCGGCCGGAACCATCAACCAGACGAACCGTGGCTTCGTCATTGATCGCGACAGATCAGCAAGCGAGGATGTTCCGATAGCGCCTTCCCGGGCCAACATCTCGACCGACTTCGGCGATAAATCAAAGATCAGGCAGTCATGCCCGCCTTTGACAAGACGGCGGACCATGTTGGCACCCATCCGGCCCAAACCGATCATTGCTATTTGCATAATGGTTTCTCCGTTGGAATTGGGCGGCACTTTTCAAGTCGGTCGACACTGACAGTCGCACTCACGATGGCGTGCTCCTCATACGGCGATAGCGCCGAATGAGATTATTGGTTGAGCTGTCGTGCTGGAGTTGCGGCTCGCTTGCGCTTTCGAGCTCGGGGATGATCCGCTGGGCCAGGACTTTACCCAGCTCCACGCCCCATTGATCGAACGAATCGATGTTCCAGATGACACCTTGCGTAAACACGTTGTGCTCGTAAAGCGCTACGAGCTTGCCGAGCGCCGACGGCGTCAGCCGGTCCATCAGGATAACATTCGAAGGCCGATTGCCCTCGAATGTGCGGTGGGGGATGAGCCACTCCGTGGTCCCGTCCTCCGCGACTTCCTCGCGCGTCTTGCCGAAGGCGAGTGCCTCCGCCTGTGCGAGGACATTGGCCAGCAAAATGTCATGGTGGCGGCCGATCGGGTTGAGAGATTGCGCGAATGCGATGAAATCGCACGGGATCAACCGTGTCCCCTGGTGAATGAGCTGATAAAACGAGTGCTGACCGTTGGTTCCCGGCTCACCCCAATAGATTGGTCCTGTCGCACATTCGACGGGCCAACCATCCAGTGTCGTGTGCTTGCCATTGCTTTCCATCGTCAACTGCTGAAGATACGCCGGAAAGCGCTTGAGGTATTGCTCGTAGGGCAGCACCGCAACGGTCTCGGCGCCGGAGAAATCATTATACCAGACACCGAGCAGCGCCATCAGCACCGGCAGATTTTTCTCGAACGGGGCGGAGCGGAAGTGCTCGTCCATCTCGTGAAAACCATCGAGCATGGCGCGGAAGTTTTCGGGGCCTATGGCCAGCATGGTGGAAAGGCCGATCGCCGAATCCATGGAATAGCGGCCGCCGACCCAATCCCAGAACTCGAACATGTTGGCCGTATCGATGCCGAACTCGGCGACCTTCTCGGCATTGGTCGACACCGCCACGAAATGCCGCGCAATCGGCTTCACGTCTCCACCGAGCCCAGCGAGCAGCCACGCGCGTGCACTGTGCGCATTGGTCATCGTTTCGAGAGTCGTGAAAGTCTTCGAGGATACGATGAAC
>JAEVZQ010000270.1 GCA_023392135.1 Pseudomonadota bacterium
CCATAGAGCAGAACCGAGCCCACCCCCGGGATGCGGGCCAGCACGTCGCGGACGTTCAGCAGGGCATAGTTGGAAATGTAGACCTGATCGAAGGTGCTGTCGGGCGAGATCAGGTGGACTGCGAGGAGCTGGTCCGGATTGTTCTTGCGGGTGAGGATGCCATTGCGCCGGACCTCCTCCGGCAGCCGCGGCTCCGCTGAAGAAACCCGATTCTGGACCTGCACCTGAGCCTGATCGATGTCCGTGCCGACCTCGAACGTGACGGTCAGGCTCATCGCGCCGTCGCTCGTCGAGTTCGAGTACATGTAGAGCATGCCGTCGACGCCGTTCACTTCCTCCTCGATGACCGAGGCAACGGTGTCAGCGACGGTCTGCGCGCTGGCGCCGGGGTAGCTGGTGGTGACAGTTATGGTCGGCGGCACGATTTCCGGATATTGTGTCACTGCAAGTCCGAAGTAGGCGATGGCGCCGAGCAGCGTGATGAACAGCGAGGTGACGGCTGCGAAAATCGGGCGGGCGATGAAGAAATGGCTGAACCGCATGGCCGCCCTGCCGCCTCAGAGCTTCCTACTGATCGATCGGCTTGGAAGGTGCCGCCGACAGCTGCAGCGGCTCTCGCCTGACCGCGACCTTCTCCTGATGCCGGGCGCGCTGGATACCTTTGACGATGATCCACTCGTCGGCGCTCAGTCCGCTCCTCACGACGCGTAGTCCGTCGATCAGCGGCCCGGGCTCGATCCACTTGCGAATGGCCGTCCCATCGTCGTCGACGACGTAGACGAACTTGCTTACCTGGTCGGTGCCGATCGCCTCGTCCGGAATCATGACTGCCGGGTACCTGCCTGATCCGGCGATCTGGACGCGCGCGAACATGCCGGGCCGGAACAGGCCGGAATTGTTGTCGAGCACGGCGCGCATGCGGAGTGTGCCGGTTCCGGAATCGAGCCGGTTGTCGGTGAAGTCGAGCTTCGCACCGTGCGGATAGCCGGTCTCATCCGAGAGGCCGATGCGGACCTCAGCGCCATTTCCGAGCTGGTGATTTCTCCTGTACTTCAGTGCCTTGTGCTCTCCGATATCGAAGTAGACGTACACCGGATCCTGGCGGACGATGGTGGTCAGCACGGGGGAGTTTTCGGCTCCGCCGATCGACACATAGTTGCCGGCTGTCAGCTCGCTCCGGCTGATCCGGCCGGCGATCGGTGCGGTAATACGGGTGAAGGACAGATCGAGCTCGGCGGTCTTGACCCGCGCTTCGGCCACGGCAATGGCAGCCTGCGCATCGCGCAGGAGGTTGTCGCGCTCGTCGAAGACACGCTGCGACAGCCAACCCTTCTCGAGGAGAGGCCGGCCTCGCTCGACGTCCTTGTCAGCGTTCTCTGCTTTCACGCGCGCCTGATGCAGCTCGGCTTTGGCCGTCTCCAGCACGCGCTCGAACGGACGCGGATCGATGGTGTAGAGCAGGTCGCCCTCGGCCACGAGCTGGCCGTCGCTGAAGTGAACCTTCTCCAGGTAGCCGGATACGCGCGCCCGCACTTCGACCGTTTCGACGGCATCGATGCGGCCGGTGTACTCGTCCCAGTCGGTCACCTCGCGGACCACGGGCCGGCTGGCCGTGACGGTGGGAGCGGGAGCTTTGTTCCGAGCTGAGTTCCGGGCCTCGGCACCGGGGGGAGCAGAGCTGGCGGAAAAGAGCCGCTTCGCCCAGTCGAGCTGGCGCATGATCCAGCTCTGATCGGCCGTATCCTGGGCAGACGCGCTGGATGGCTCTGCTGGCTGTTGCTCTCGAGCAGCCGACGCACCTGGCAGAACGGCCACAATCAACGCGAGCGCCAGCGCACTGCCAATTCGAGTTCTGCCGGCAATCTTCACCGACTTGCCAGGCACACGCCGCCCTCGCCTGCTACGCATACATTCTCTCGGGGCGAGCCCGAGGTATTCACCCCGAGAGGAACTTCAGTCTTAGCAAGTCTTCAGCGGATTGTAACGACACTTTTTTGTAGATCACTCTGCCCAATATTTGAGAACTACATGGCGAACCGGTCGAATAGCTTCACCACATCCACCACGGTGGTGGCGTGCCGTAGCTGTAGTTCGCATACCCGCTCGGCGCGCGCCTGCGAACGACCCGGCGGCGCGGAGTGGATGACCTCTCCCTTGCCACTCTCGCCGGTGCCGACTTGGTCTGGCCCTTCACGACGATCTGGGTGGATTGCATCCCGTGGTCACCCACCAGTTTGAAGAAGGTGGCCGCGTTCTTCGTCGACAGGCGGATGCAGCCGTGGGAAGCGGGGCGCCCGAGGAGGCCCGTTGCGTACGTACCGTGCACAGCGTAGCCCCGGTGGAAGAAGACCGAGTACGGCATAGGGGCGCCGTAGTACTGCTTGGAACGCCACATCCGCGAGCGCCATTGCGGATAGTACGTTCCGTTAGGCGTGTGATAGCCGCTGCGGCCCGAAGAAATCGGCCATTGATGCAGCACCTCCTCGTCGCCGTTCATGACGGTCATCCGCTGATTGCTGAGGTCGATGACAGCTTTGAGCGTCACTTCTGGCTTCAGGAGGTTCCGCTCGGGGAGCGGCATCAACGCTGCTGCGGGCATCACTGGCACTGTGGGCCCGGCAGTCTCCTCGTTGCCCGTGATCGGAGGCTGAGCCGCCCCATTGTCTTCCTTGAAGATCTCGCCGGGGCTGACGGCGGTAGGAACGACGGCTCCCTTGGCCGGATCGCTGACCGGCGTCTCAGCAGCCGCAATTGCGGACTTCTGGGTCGGCGGCACGACAGGCTCAGAAGAATCGGACGGAGTCGTCGCGAACGCCGGCTGAACCATCAGCAGCATGCCGGTGAGTACGAGCCACCACGCATTACCCAACTTCATCACCACTTCCTCCACGCACATTTGACGCCACTGGGTACGCCGAACACACCAAACGTGTACCACTGACTATCGGCATCAGGGAACAGGACTGCTGGAATGTGCACAGACAGACAGACGGTCCCTCGCCTTCACCTCGTGCTCATGGCGCCCACTGGCTCCGCAACGCAAGAGGTTGGAAAAGAGATCCATCCTTCACCAGAGTAATTTAGCAGGTAGTGTGAATATCCGGCCACAGGTGGCCGATCCGGGGCGAGCTTTGCGCGAGCAGGCACTCTGCCCAGCGTAGTCACTGAATTGACAACCGTCCCCAGGTGGGCAGACTTCTCGAGAAATTCCCTTTGTTTCAGGAGGTAATCGCCGTGACCACAGAAGCCCGGAAGCGCAATATCAGCCTCGGCGCGGCAGTGGCCGATGTGGAAGCCCGTTACATCGCAGCCAATCCAAAAAGCAAGGCACGCTTCGAGGCGGCGGCCCGCACCATGCCGGGCGGCAACACGCGGACCATTCTGCATTATGATCCGTTCCCTCTCGGAATCGTGAAGGGAGAGGGCGCCCGCGTCACCGATCTGGACGGGCACGTCTACGTCGACTACCTCGGCGAGTACACGGCTGGCCTCTACGGCCATTCCGAACCAGTCATCGCCGAAGCCATCCGTGAAGCGCTCGCAGGAGGGCTCGTTCTCGGAGGACCCAATTCTTACGAGACGCGACTTGCCGAGCTCATGTGCGCCCGCTTCCCGGCTGTCGACCTGGTTCGCTTCTGCAATTCGGGGACAGAGGCCAACCTGATGTGCCTCAGCCTGGCACGTGCCGCCACAGGCCGGGATGCCGTCATGGTCTTCAACGGCGCCTACCACGGCGGATTCCTGTCCTTCGCCAAGGGTCACTCCCGCGTGAACGCGCCTTTCGACTACGTAATGGGCGAGTACAATGACGCCGAGGGTGTCCGCAGGCTGATCGGCGAGCCCGCCGGCAAGCTCGCCGCGCTCATCGTCGAGCCCATGATGGGCGCGGGCGGCTGCATCGCCGCCGATCCCGAGTTCCTGTCGATGCTTCGGGAGGAGACCCGGCGGCACGGCATCGTGCTCATATTCGATGAGGTGATGACCTCGCGACTTGCGCCCGGCGGATTGCACGGCGCGCTCGGGCTGACGCCGGACCTCGTCTCGTTCGGGAAGTATCTTGGTGGCGGCGTGACCTTCGGAGCCTTCGGCGGCAACCGCGAGCTGATGGGCCTCCTCGACCCCACACGCCCGGACGGGTTCATGCATTCGGGCACTTACAACAACAACGTGCTGACGATGGCGGCCGGCGTCGCGGGGCTGGAAAAGGTCTTCACGCCCGAGAAGGCGGAAGCGCTCAATGCCTCCGGCGACCGCTTGCGCAATCGCCTCAGCGCAGCAATCACCAGGCACGACGCCCCACTGCAGGTCCTCGGCCGCGGCTCGATGCTCTGCGTGCATCCCCAGCGCGCTCCCATCCGTCGCCCAGCCGACCACGCCGCATCGCCGGCAGACGTACGCAAGCTGCTGCACCTGGATTTGAAATTGCGCGGCTTCTACACCGCACCACGCGGGTTCATGAGCCTGTCCCTGCCGCTGACCGAAGCCGATCACGACGCACTCGTCACCGCGTTCGAGGGGTGGCTGGAGGACTACGCTGGCGCGCTGGCGCAGCTCGACTGAGCCATCACCACTTCCTCTCTCGTCAGGCTACACCTTCCGGCGCACGATCATCTCGCGACGGAAGGTGTAGATGCCGGCGGAGGTCACAATCGCCATCCCGAGCAGGGTCACAGTGTCGGGCAGATCGCCCCAGATCAGCAGGCCGAGGATCAGCGCCCAGATCAGGATGGAGTAGCGGAAGGGCGCCACTGCCGACAGCTCGCCCTTGCGCACTGCCGAGATGATGCAGATGTGGCCCATGAACGAAAAGGCGCTTGCGCCGACCACCTGCAGCAGCAGGCCCGGCCCCGGCCACACCCAGTCCTCGAAGATCGCCAGAAACAGCGAACCGATCGCCACCACGCTCGACGAATAAAGCATGATCAGCGCGGCGGGCACCGACCGGTCGATGCTTTTCGTTGCAACGTCGCGCAGGGTCGCGAACAGCACCGAAACAATGGCGAGAATGCTCCACCATGAGAAGGCGCTCGTTCCCGGGCGAATGATGAGCATGACGCCGGCGAGCCCAACCGCAGCGGCCGTCCACCGCCGCCAGCCGACACGCTCGTTGAGGAACACGGCCGAAGCCGCCGTCACAGTCAGAGGATTGATCTGAATAATGGCGATGAGATCGGCGAAGGCCAGGCGTGCCAATGCCGACTGGAAGGCCAGCGCGCCGCCCACATCACCGATCGCGCGCAGCAGCATCGGTCGCGAGGCGAGCTTCCATGCATTGCGAATGGCTCCGGTAAGAGCGGCGTAGGCGAACGCAGCGCCTGCCATGCCCGTTGCGCGGAGATAGACGAGCTCCCCGGTCGGCAACTCCGTCGACGACAGCTTCATCAGCGAATCGCCACAGGCGAAGCTCGCCATCGCCGCAAGCATGGCGATGATGCCAGCCGTATTGTTCGTCTGTGCGAGATCCGCGGTCGCAACATCACCGGCCGGACTGTTGCCCGGGCCCGGCCTGCCATCTCCGACCACCATACTCTCCTTGATTCCGATAAGCCGGGCGCGACTACTCCAAGTCAGATTAACGTATTCGTGCCCCGCGGTCTCGGTCCGCCGTATCGGAATCGACCTCTTCGCTCCCGTCGGCGTCCGCAGCAAAAATCCCTATTTGCGGCGACGATGAACGCGCGGGCCCGGCGAGCCCCAGGTGCCGGTAGGCCTTGAGCGTCACGATCCGCCCGCGCGGCGTGCGCCCGATGAAGCCTTGCTGCAGCAGGTATGGCTCGACGATCTCCTCGAGCGCATCGCGCGGCTCGGACAGTGCCGCCGCGATCGTCTCGATGCCGACCGGACCGCCTTCGTAGTTCGTGGCGATGCAGGCAAGGTAGCGGTGATCGAGCGCGTCGAGGCCGGCGTTGTCCACCTCCAGCGCACGGAGCGCCATGTCCGCTATGCTCGCGTCGATGACCTTTGCTCCCGCGACGGCCGCAAAGTCCCGCACGCGGCGGAGCATCCGCCCTGCAATACGGGGAGTTCCACGGGAGCGGCGCGCAATCTCGCGGGCGCCTTCAGGATTGATCGACGTCCCCAGAACGCGGGCACCGCGGTTGACGACAAGCTCGAGCTCGTCGACAGAATAGAAGTTCAGCCGAACCGGGATGCCGAAGCGGTCGCGCAAAGGGGTCGTCAGCAAACCGGCCCGTGTCGTGGCGCCGACCAGGGTGAACTTGGACAGATCAATCCGCACCGAGCGCGCGGCAGGCCCCTCGCCGATGATCAGGTCGAGCTGAAAATCCTCCATTGCCGGATAAAGGATCTCCTCGACCGCAGGGTTGAGGCGATGAATTTCATCGATAAAGAGGACGTCGCGCTCCTCCAGATTGGTGAGCAGCGCCGCAAGGTCGCCTGCCTTGGAAATGACCGGGCCGGACGTGGCGCGGAACCCGACGCCCAGCTCCTTGGCCATGATCTGGGCCAGCGTCGTCTTGCCGAGGCCTGGCGGGCCGGCGAACAGGACGTGGTCCAATGCATCGCCACGTTCCCGCGCTGCCTGGATGAAGACCTTGAGGTTGGCCCGCGCCTGCTCCTGGCCGATGAACTCGTTGAGGGACTGCGGGCGGATCGTCGCCTCGAATGCATCCGTCTCGCGCTTTGCGCCTGTGACGAGGCGGTCCGTCATCGCACCTGTCCCCGCTCCTGTTCGTGATTCGTGCCCGCTTGAACGTCTACCACGAATCGTCGCCCATGGCCCGGCCCCCTGTTAAGCATCGCGAGCGTCATAGCAATGGAAACCTGTCGGCAACTCGATGCGTCCTCGGTTAAGGTGAGGTGGTGTGAGGTGATCTGCCAAGTCGCAAGCCCGGAGGACGCCAACAGATGATTTGGACTCGAGCGAGGCGCGTGTTGGCGTTTGCAGCTCTGGCTATCGCACAGGCTGGGGGTTGGTCGCCCGGCGCTGCGCAGGCGCAGGAGCCTCGGCTCGATCCGACCCACGGCCGCGATGTGGCGCAGCGGGTTTGCGTCGGCTGTCACGCGATCGAGCCTGGTGCGAAGCAAAGGCAGGCGGACATCCCGTCCTTCCCCGAGATCGCCAACCGGCCAGGACGCACGATTCAGACGATTATCGGCGCAATGTATTACCCACACCCGGAGATGCCGGGCATACCTCTGGCGAGCAGGGAAATGCGAGACGTCGCCGCGTATGTTCTGACCTTCCGCATGGATCAGTGAGCGGGCCCGGTCTCCAACACTCCGATC
>JAEVZQ010000343.1 GCA_023392135.1 Pseudomonadota bacterium
CCAGTTGGCGGGCGGGGTATCGGGATCGAGACCAGCCTCCTTGAACAGCTCCTTGTTCCAGTAGAGCACGACGGTGGAGCGCTGGAAGGGCACGCCCCAGGTCTTGCCGCCCGTCTGGCTGTTGAGCATGAAGGCCGGGAAGAAGCTCGACAGCCACTTGCGGTCCTCGTCCGTCTTCACGAACTCGTCGATCGGGAGGATCGCATCCTCGTCGATCAGGGTGAACATATCGGTGGAGAGCAGCACCGACATAACCGGCGGCACGCCGCTCTTGTGCGCGGTCAGCGCCTTGACGATCGTCTCCTGGTAGGTGCCCGCATAGATCGGGTTGAGCTTGATGCCAGGGTTTTCTTTTTCGAAGTCACGGGCATAGCCGTCGATGATCTTCGTGATCGGTCCGCCGACGGCCACCGGGTAATAGAACGAAACCTCGAGCTGCGATTGCGCGATTGCCGGCGCGGCGATCACGGCACCTGCAGTCGCGGCGGTGCCCTTCAGGAATTCACGTCTGCGCATCTGCCTTTATCTCCCTTTGCTGAAACGCGTTCATTGCGCGCGGCTTTTACTCATCCGATGCGAATGCCCGATGACAGGTCGAACCAATGCGTTGCGCCCGCATCCCAGGTGACTCGTAGCATGTCGCCGGGCCGGGCGCGCTTATTTCCGGAGGCGCGGATGATGATGCTTTCGCTACCTGCACGTGCCTCGATGAGGTTGTCTGCACCCAGATATTCGACCGAGGCAACAGTTGCAGGCACGCCCTGATCTTCGATCCGCATCGCTTCCGGGCGCACGCCCAGTGCGAAGGTTGAAGGGTCCCGGCCCGGCGCGTTCAGCCTCGCGAGCCAGCCATCGGGATCCTCGATCCGTGCATACGGCAGAATGTTCATCGGCGGGGTGCCGATGAAACGGCCGGTGAAAATGGTGGCCGGGCGCTCGTACAGCATTTCCGGTGTATCGTCCTGCTCGATGTGCCCGGCCCGCATCAGAACGACCTGATCGGCCATCGTCATGGCTTCCACCTGATCGTGCGTGACGTAGAGCATCGTAATCCCGAGCCGCTGCTGCAGGGCGCGGATTTCGCGGCGCATCTCCTGCCGAAGCTGGGCGTCGAGGTTCGACAGCGGCTCGTCCATGAGGCAGACGGGGGTTTCGGCGACGATGGCGCGCCCCAATGCGACGCGCTGCTGCTGGCCGCCGGAAAGCTGCGACGGCTTGCGGTCGAGCAGGTTTTCCAGCCCGAGAATGTCGGCAGCCCGCTTCAGCCGCTCCCGCCGTTCCGCCGCCGGAACCTTGCGCACCTTGAGGCCGAAAAGAATGTTCTCGGCGACCGACAGGTGAGGGAAGAGGGCGTAGGATTGGAACACCATCGAAACGCCGCGCTTTGCCGGTGGCAGGTCGGTGACGTCCTTGCCGTTGATCAGGATTTCGCCAGCAGTCGCGGTTTCCAGCCCGGCAATGAGCCTGAGAGTGGTGGACTTGCCGCAACCGGAGGGTCCGAGCAGCGCAACGAGGCTGCCTGCCTCTGCACTGAAGCTCACTCCTTCAAGCGCGACGCTCGTTCCCCAACTCTTCTTGACACCTCTGAGCTCGACGCTCGCCAACGGTGATCTCCCCGGCGTTACCTGATTGCCTCCAAAGGGAGGCGCTCGTCCGGCGCGTTCAAATCCGAAACTCTCGACAGGATGTCAACCTGTCGGCTACGGCGGCCTCGACGTCGAGCGCCATCCCGGAGGCCGGGTGCTTCCCATTGTTTCGCAACGCGCGTATGGCAAGCACCTGACCGGCCCTGTAAGACCAGGGGAATTCGGCTCGCCGAGGGAGGGCATATGGGCTAAGTCTGCCCGGTGATCGTGCTGTTCACAACGAGGCGGCTTGGCGGTTCGCCATAGCCCGCGACAAGATGATCCGAGCAAGGAGTTGCGGGTGTTATGAGCATCCGTAAGGCGGCGGCCGAGAGCCGTCCGAGCGAAAGCGAAGTCGAGTCCCGTTATGCCTGGATGCGGCTCGCCGCATCATTGCTGATCGCTACGATCGGCAATGTCGGCATGTGGGCCGTCGTGGTGGTACTGCCGGCGGTGCAGGCGGAGTTCGGCGTCGCGCGCGCCGCCGCATCTCTGCCCTATACCGTAACCCTGATCGCCTACTCGCTGAGTGGCATTCTGATGGGTCGCCTCGCCGACCGGATCGGCATCGTCTTTCCGCTCGTGGGGAGCACAATCGTGCTTGGCTTCGGCTACATGCTGACGAGCCAAGCCGATAGCCTCTGGCAGTTCGCCATTCTCCACGCGTTGCTCGTTGGCGCTGGCAGCTCCGCGACCTTCGCACCTTTGCTCGCCGACATTTCCCATTGGTTCACGCGCCATCGCGGAATCGCCGTAGCGATCTGCGCAAGCGGCAACTACATGGCCGGAACCGTGTGGCCGCCGCTCGTCCAGCGTTTCATGGAGGCCTACGGGTGGCGCTCGACCTTTTTCGGCGTCGGCATATTCTGCCTTGTGACGATACTGCCGCTGGCTCTGGCACTTCGCCGCAAGCCGCCACACCATCAGCTTTCGGAGGCTGCTGTCGCCGCAGCCGGCTCACAGGCGCGGCTCGGCATCTCGCCGAACTTCCTCCTTGGTCTACTGGCTTTGGCGGGTGTTGCCTGCTGTGTCGCGATGTCGATGCCACAAGTGCACATCGTCGCGTACTGCGGTGACCTCGGCTACGGACCTGCGCGCGGCGCCGAGATGCTGTCGCTCATGCTCGGCCTCGGCGTCGTCAGCCGCCTCTTCTCAGGCTTGATTGCGGACCGCATCGGCGGGCTCGCAACGGTGCTGCTCGGGTCCACCCTGCAGGCGGTGGCGCTCTTCCTTTATCTGCCGTTCGACAGCCTGCCATCGCTCTACGTCATCTCAGGGCTGTTCGGGCTTTTCCAGGGGGGCATCGTTCCGAGCTACGCTATCGTCGTGCGCGAGTACTTCCCTCCGAAGGAAGCCGGCATGCGCGTCAGCATCGTGCTGATGTCGACGACAATCGGCATGGCGCTCGGCGGTTGGCTGTCGGGCGCGCTCTACGACGTCACGGGCGATTATCAGGCCGCCTTCATCAACGGCATTCTCTGGAACGTGCTGAACATCGCGATCATCTTCTGGCTGCTGCTTCGGAAGCGGAGCTATAGACTGGCTCCGGCGTGATCCGCCTCACGGCTGCATTGGCTGGTGATGCGAACCCGATCAGTGCGGCCCGTTGTCAGTGCACACCAAGCTTGTTCAGCCGGTCCTTTGCGGCCTGCGAGCCGGGATCCAGCGTGAGCGCCTTCTGGAAATCTTCGATGCTCCTGTCCCGGTTGCCAAGCTTCTGATGGGTCAGCCCTCGATTGTAATAAGCCAGTGCCATTTCCGGCCCCCGCTCGATAGCGGCGGAGTAGTCTGCGATCGCCTCATCGAAATTGCCGAGGTCATAGTGGGCGTTGCCGCGATTGTAGTAGGGGAAAGGTGTGCTCGGGGCGATACGGATCGCCTCCGTGAAGTCGGCCAGGGCTTGCCCGCGCCGGCCCAGTGAAGCATAGGCGATGCCGCGGTTTGTGTAGGCCACGGCCAGATTCGGTCCGAGGGCCTTGCCGGTTCGAATGTAAGTCGTGCACCCGCGGATCTGCCGGGCCGAATCCTCGAACTGGTTGCAGTCGGCGATAGGATTACCCGACTCGGCTTGCGCAAGACCCGAGCCGAGGAGCAGGAGAACGAGGACGGCCAGCAATCTCAAGGGTGATCTCCGGTGCAATGCTTCGGCTCGATCATGGCCGATTCCCTCGGCTCACCCCACCCCTCGGCGATTTCATTCAGCCCTGCACAGCGGCTCGGATGGACAATCCGGTGGCGCGCCCGAGGTTCCTCGGCGCCGCTCACCCTCTTTACGCTCGGGTCCATTCGGCCTACCGATAGAG
>JAEVZQ010000399.1 GCA_023392135.1 Pseudomonadota bacterium
CCGCCTCCCGGGGAAGCCTTGGCCGAATGCCCTGTGGATGAGTTCTCTTGCCTGACTGCGACTTTTGACCAGCCAAACGTTTTCTGAATCGAGTCCAGAGCGAAGCTTGAACATTTTCGGATAGCTGGCCCGTTCGGCCCACGTCAATGCGGCTTCGCGGCTATAAAAGATATGTGTTGGTATTAGTGGTAGGCCGGTTGCCTCAAACAGATACTTCTGACCTACCTTGTCATTAAGATGCCAGCAGGTGGCCGAGTTAGGAAATACAAGCTTCCCCGCTGCCTCGAGAGAACGCGTCAACTGAGGCGCAAACAGTTTCGCCTTCGGATCAAGCGGTGCCCACCACCACAAAAGACCGTCGCAATAACGCAATTGCTCAATAATGTCAGTGGCGAAGCAGTTGACGCGCTTGTAAGGGACGCCTTGCTTCTCGCAATGGGCAATCCAGATGTCGCTTGGGCTGCCCGGCTGATCATGTATGCCGACTAGCATGGCTCTATATCACCTCATCTGTGCAGCCTGACTGGAAGTCGCTCCAAGGTGGACAGGCGCATCGATCGCCCTAACGCGTCCCCCTTCCAACCGGACCACGATATCGCAGCCCTCCAGGGTCGAAAGCCGGTGTGCGATGATGAGGATCGTGAGGTTACGATCGAGCCGCTCAATCGCCGCCATCACGGCGCTTTCCGTCACCGTATCGAGTGCGCTGGTCGCTTCGTCGAATACGAGCACGCTCGCCTGCTTGTAGAGTGCGCGGGCAATGCCGATGCGCTGGCGCTGGCCGCCGGATAGCTGGATGCCGCGTTCGCCTATGCGTGTGTCGTACCCTTGGGGCAAACCCGAAATGACCTCAGCGAGCTCTGCCTGATCGGCGGCATGGCGTACCCGCGCGCGGTCGATGGCCTCTGGCCGGATGCCGAAGGCGATGTTCTCGGCCACCGTGGCATCGGCGAGATAGATTGCCTGTGGCACGTGCGCGATGTTCTGCTGCCATGCGGAACGGTTTTCTGCAGTCAGCATCACGCCGTCGATGCGAACCTCGCCCTCCGTCGGCTCCAGCAGCCCGAGCACGACGTCTATCAGGGTCGACTTGCCACTACCGGTCTTGCCAGCGATGCCGACCCGCGCCCCCTTTGGAATCTGGAGATTGATGCCACGCAGGGCGGTTCTGCCTTGCCGGTAAGTGTAACTGACATTCCGGAGGCTGATGGTATTCGCGAACGGTAGGGCCGCGCCGGTCGGTCCACGTCGCGGCGCGGGCCGGTGCAGCAATGCCGTCAGATCCAGCAAGACCTGACGGTTGCCCATGACCTGCGCCCAGCCAGCGTAGATCTGCTGGATCAGCGGTAGCAGCCGTTGCGCCCCCAGCGCCAGTGCGCCGAGCACCGGAACGGCTTCCATGAGGCCTCCGGGCCGTCCTGTCACTGTCACAGCCATCACGGCAATCATGATCATGCCCGCAGCCTCCACCACGAACCGCGGCGCGCCGGCAAAGAAGGCATTCTTCGTCCGCCCGTCGCGCAGGCCTGCCTCGGCGCGCTCGTAGGTTTCGATGAAGACCGGCTGTGAGTGATCGAGCAGCACATCGCGAATGCCGCCCAGCCCCTCCTGCATGGCCTTGACGCGCCTGCCCTGGGCGTCGGCGATAATGCGGCTGTTGCGCCTGAGGCGGGACCGGGTGACGCTGGTGGCTGCCAGATAGATTGCAGAGAAACCAACGCCTGCCGCCAGCGCCACTGCATGGTCGATGGCCATCAGTCCAGCGATGATGAAGGCGGCGATGATCAGGGCGACGGCGCCGTTCATCAGCGGGGTGAGCACGCCTCGGGTGAGGATCTCTACCTTGTTGATCGCGGCGATGATCTCGCTCGAATTGCGTTGAGTATGGATGACGTAGGGCTCGTGCAGCGCACTTTCGTAGAGCCTGACTCCTAGCTCGTAGGACATGCCATTGGCGAAGCTATTGCTTGCGAGCAGGAGCGCCAGCCGCAGGCCCGCCGACACCAGCGCGGCAAGCCCGAACAGGCCCGTCAGCACATAGATGGCCTGGCCGGGCCCGCTCGCCCCGAGCAGCTCGAGCAGCGGTGCCATCGAGGTGAGAACCGGCGAGCCGTGCGGATCGGCGATGACCGCAAGGAACGGCAGCAGAGCGCCGAGCGTCGCGACCTCGGCGATCGCGCCAGCCAGCATCAGGGGCAGCAATACCGCCAGCGCACGGCGCCGGGCGCGCGAAAGCTGCCTTGAAAGGGCCAGCAGCGCAGCTGGGATCGATTGAGCGGTGCTCATGCCGCACTTTCACTGGAGTTGGCGATCATCACCCGCCTCCGGTTCCTGCGCACCGGACTCGCTCGGGACGTTCCAGTCCAAGTCGAAATGGCCCTATGCGCCCGGTACAATTCCGGAGCTGCGGAACCCGGATCGGGTGCGGGGGGGCGTTCCAAGCTTCTGACACCAGCCCCATGCCGTGCCGATGATCTCGTCGAGATCCGCCAGCCGCGGCTGCCAGTCCAGCTCGTCCCGTGCCCTGCTCGCGTCGCTGACGAGGGCCGCCGGATCGCCGGGGCGGCGCGGGCCAATTACGGAGGGCACCTCGAGCGCGGTGATGCGCTCGACGGCAGCGATCACCTCGCGGACGGAATAGCCCTGACCGTGGCCGAGATTGTAGGCGCGGGAGGGCGCGCCGGCCTCCAGGGCCTGCAGCGCCTTCACGTGCGCGTCGGCCAAGTCGGTGACGTGGATATAGTCGCGGATACAGGTGCCGTCGGGGGTGTCGTAGTCCGTGCCGAAAATGGTGATGTGCGGACGGCAGCCGGAGGCGGCATCGAGCACCAGCGGGATCAGATGCGTCTCGGGATCGTGGCTCTCGCCGATCTCGCCGTCCGGATCGGCGCCGGCGGCGTTGAAATAGCGGAGGGCAATGGAGCGCATTCCGTGCGCAGCGCCGAAGTCGTCCAGCATGCGCTCGACCATCAGCTTGGAGGCACCATAAGGATTTATCGGCTGCTGTGGCGCATCCTCGTCAATGGGAAGCCGGTCGGGCATGCCGTAGGTCGCGCAGGTGCTCGAGAACACGAAGCGGCCGATGCCATGGTCGCGCGCGGCTTCGATCAGCGCCAGCGAGCCCATGACGTTGTTGCGGTAGTATTTGCCTGGGTTAGTAATGGACTCGCCAACGTAGGCGAATGCCGCGAAATGCATGATGGCAATGGGCTGGTGCTGGACGATCACCTCATCGAGGCGGGCCCGGTCGAGAATGTCGCCGCGCTCCAGCGGCCCCCATCGGACGGCCCGCTCATGGCCATAGACGAGGCTGTCGTAGGCGACCGGCAGGTAACCGGCCTGCGCCAGCGCCCTGCACGCGTGCGCGCCGATATAGCCGGCGCCGCCGGTGACGAGGACGGACTTTCGAACAGCCGGTAGCAGCGTCAGCGACACCAGCATTCCTCCAACGAACGTGTAACGATTGTTTCCATTTTAGCTCCCCTGCCGTTCTGGACCTTGTGGAGTCCAGCGCCGCGGGCCGCCCAAGCAGGCTGCGAGCGTTGGCTAACGAATGAAAATGCAACGGTGCTCATCTGCGCGTGTACTCAATTCACATCGACAGCTAGCAGCCGGTCGAAATATGCAATCGTTTCCAGCAGTCCCTCCCGCAGTTGAACTGTCGGCGCCCAACCTAGCCGCTCTTTCGCCAGCGTGATATCCGGCTGACGCTGCCTGGGATCATCTTGGGGGAGATCTATGAATTCCAGCTTCGACCGGCTTTTTGTCAGATCTATCACGAGCTCCGCCAACTCGCGGATGGTGAACTCGGCAGGGTTGCCGAGATTGACCGGACCGGTGAGGTCCGTGGGGCTTTCCATCAGGCGCACGAACCCGTTGATCATGTCATCGACGTAGCAGAAGGAGCGAGTCTGGCTGCCATCGCCGTAGATGGTGATAGGCTTGCCTTTGAGCGCCTGCACAATGAAATTCGAGACCACGCGACCATCGTTGGGGTGCATTCGGGGCCCGTAGGTATTGAAGATTCGCGCAATCTTGATCTCCAGCCGGTGCTGGCGCCAGTAGTCGAAGAATAGCGTCTCGGCACAGCGTTTGCCCTCGTCATAGCAGGAGCGCGGGCCGACCGGATTGACATTACCCCAGTAATTCTCGTGTTGTGGGTGTACGGAAGGATCGCCGTAGACTTCACTGGTCGAAGCCTGAAAGATGCGGCAGCGAAGGCGTTTTGCGAGCCCCAGCATGTTGATGGCCCCATGCACGCTGGTCTTGGTCGTCTGTACGGGATCATGCTGGTAGTGAATGGGCGACGCGGGGCAGGCGAAGTTATAGATCTCATCGACCTCGACGTAGAGCGGAAAGGTCACATCGTGGCGCATCAGCTCGAAGCGCGGATGGCTGGTGAGATGCTCGATGTTGCTCTTCGTGCCGGTGAAGAAATTATCGACGCAGATGACGTCATGACCCGTCGCGAGGAGGTGTTCACAGAGATGGGAGCCGAGAAAACCGGAACCGCCGGTCACCAGAATGACTTTGCGCTCGCGGCAGCGGATTGCGCTCATTGGTTCACTCCGGGCGCTTTGCAAGTTCAGGTTGGGCTAGGTGTCGCGCTGCGGGTTTGTTCAAATTTTTATGTTTTCTGTCGGGGAGAGAGGCGTCGGTGGAATGGCAATAAATGATTGGACCCCCTTTGTAAAATCGGCATGCTACCGCACTTCGGGTGACTCGAAATATCGCCCGATTTGAAATTTCTAATTCTCTGGTCGACCGTCACCTCGGTACTGGCCGATGCGCTTACGGTCAGATCATTTCGGTCGCTCGCGAACTGGAATCCACTCGTTGTGGAAGCAGGAACGAGCAGGTGTTTGGCTTACTGCCCCCGGGTCACGCCGCGCGACTCCGCTGTTGAGCCGGCTGCCACGCCGTGGCTTGGGTTGGGTCGATGCGGCAGATGCCGTTGAGAGTCAGGTCTCGCCAGGACCTCTCGATTGCGGCCCGACTGATCCGCTCGCCGAAAACCAGCATTGGAACAGTACGAAGCACGATTTCGAGGTCGAGCCTGAGGGAGGCGTTCTGCACGTACCAGACGTCCAGCGCCGCCTTGTCGAGCGGGGAGATATCTCGACCGCCGATCACCTGTGCCCAGCCGGTAATGCCGGGACGGACCAGGAGACGCAGGGTCGTGTCCGGTGACTGATCGACCGCGAGCAACGGGCGCGGGCCGATGAATGACATATCGCCGATGAGCACGTGCCAAAGCTGCGGCAACTCGTCGAGCCGCGTGCGCCGGAGGAGCTGCCCAACGAGGGACAAGCGCTCCGTATCGGGAATGCGGTTTCCATCTGCATCATGCGATGCGCCCATCGTGCGGAGCTTGACGAGGCGGAACGGCCGGCCCGAGAGGCCGGGCCGATGCTGGGCGAAGACGACCGGAAAGCCGATATCGATCGCAACGAGAATGGTCGCAAGCGCCATGACTGGGGAGGCAATAACCAGTCCAAAAAGTGCAGCGGTAATGTCGATCACCCGCTTCAGCCGCCAGTAGGGCCGTGCCGCTATAATCTTGAGCTCGGCGGTATCGAGGACGAAAGCGGATGTTGAGGATTTTGCTGAACCGGCAGGGCTCGATGACGACGGAATATGCTTTTCGAACCCCATGGTTTCGGCAAGGTACATGATCGGAATCTGCCCCGCCTGCTCAACGTCAAGCAGGGCTTGGCGGGCTGAAGCGGTCAACCTCGAGAATCGTGTGGCAACCACGACTTCGTCCACCGCCACGCCATGCAGCTCAAGGTCCTGCAGCACTGATTTCAGCTGCTCGGGAAGGCCCAGCACCGGCTGCTCGAGCACGATGCGGCCGACGTCGCCGTCGCGACGCCCGAGCAGCCCGGCTACGCGCACGCGGTTTTTCGCGAACTCACCGATCGATAGCAGGTACGCTTCGGTCAAACGGCTGAGGCCGATTATGAGCACCGTCCGGTCCGGACGACCGAATTGCAGCGGAGTCAATAGCCGCGGCCGCTGGCGAGCTGCATGGCGCAGGCGCAGCAGCACGCGCACTCCAACCAGCGCGAATAGCATGACCAACCCCTGCAGCAGCGGCACAGAGCGAGGAATGCCATCCAGGCGATTGTAGGCGAAGCCGAGTGCGGCGCCGCTCACGACGACTAAGACCGTTGCGGCCGAAAGGTGGAGGTAGTCCCGCATTGTCGTCAGTCGCCAGACAGACCGACCGGCCCCGAATGCAGGCAGCACGACGGCAGCAGCCATGAGGGTCAGCAGAAGATAGGGCAGGAGGTCCCCAAAACGGGACAGCGCGACGTTGAAATCGTATCGGAGGGCAAAGGCCAACAGTGTGGCCGAAGTCACGAGAAGCAAATCAATCAAAACTAACGAAATGCGGCGCATGGACACCCCAAAGCAGCGCGAGAAAAGCTGGCCCAAAAACCGGACCGTCAATTCGTCCGCCCTCATCTTATGCACCCATAGCGTGCAGACAATAGCGTTCGCAACCTTTTCCCCAGGTCGGTCTGGATGGATCGGTGCACTGCGTGGCAATTGTGCCGCAGGTCGGGGAGCGCTTCGGATGCAGGGCCGGACATCGGTTTGAAAGAGGCGCTGCTTAGCAACGGCGTCTTGAACGAATGTGCCCATTACGGTGCTGAAAGCCCGCTCTCAGCCTGGGTCGCGAGCCCTGGCGGACCTCGTAATTGGGGCATTGACGCTGCGGGAGGAGAGGCACCGCTATTTCGGCGGCGTGCGCCAGGCCTCCGGCCACTCGATATCAGACCAATTCTGATTGCACTGCTGGATCGATGGTGCCGCGTTGGAATTAAGATGAAGTCTGGGAGAGGGGGTTTTTCTGCTTGGGCGCGGGCGGGTGGTAGCAGCGGGCTCCGGATCGTCTGGCGGATCGAAGAGCAATGCGGCAGTGAATGCAAAGAATGCCATCAGCGACGCCGTGCGCAACGGGTAGTCGACAAGTGAATGGACCGATAGGAGCACGAGCACAATACTCGCAGCGCGGGAGAGCAGCAGGTCGATCTCGCCGCCCGGCTCCGAAACGGCGCGCCATAGCACCATGGTGCGCCGAATCAACCATATCAGAAACACACCCATCATAAGCAGGGCGGGAGCACCTGCTTCGAGCCAGACTTCGAGAATATCATTGTGGGCGCGGTTCGCATAAGCTCGGTGAGCATCCTGCACGTTTTCGAATACCTGGTAAACAGGAACGAAAGTCCCAACTCCAGAGCCGAATGGCATGTACGACCAGGCCGCCTCGATGGTGGTCAGGGCAAAGGGAATGCGCGCATCTGCGAGCGGGTCGGCGCCGAAACGATCGAGTACCCGGTAGAGAGAGAATTGGAGGCCCAGGACGACGGCCAGTCCAATCGCGCCGCCAAGGATGCGGCCCAGCGCCAGTCCTGTCCCGCCATCCCTGTTGCGCAGGGCCAGAGCCCAGATGCCAAGCAGTCCAAGAATGGTCAGCGCAAGTCCTGCACGGGAGCGCGCCATCATCTGCCCAGCGATCAATATCACCATGACGGCGAGGCCGGCAAAAAGCGCGAGGGTGAGAGGAGTATCATGCGCCATGCGCGAGGTTGGCCACGGGAGTCGCCCAGCAATGTGCACGGTCCAGGCCGCGGCAAACAGGATGAGGCTGTAGAGCAGCGCTGCGAAATGATTGCGGTTGGCGAAAAAGCCGACAGCCTCGGTCACATTCGTGAATGAAAAGAAACGCAGCGGACTGCCGGGACCTTGCGCAATCTGCAGCAGTCCCAGAAACACGCTGAAAACCCCAACTCCCAACGCGACGAGACTCAAGAACCGCCGCTCGCGACGCCGGAGCTGGATGGTTGCCAGAAAAATGCCGAGCGGCACAATGAGTGAGACGAGACCGAGCCAAGTTGCATGCGGGGCTACGCTCACCGCCCACCAGGGTAGTGGGCGACCGATGAGCGAATAGGATTCGGCGATGAGCTCGTGCCCTGGCAGCGCACTCAGAAGGATCGGCGGCAGTGGCACGAGTTGAAGGATGGGGATAAGCGCGAAAGTAGCGCAGAACGCCAGCCCGCCGCGAAGTCTCGCTGCGGCTCCGTAGCAATGGAAGCTCCAGATGGCCAACAACAAGACCGGGATCGCGAGGAGCTGCAGTATGGCATCGGACAGAAAACCGCTGCGCGTCCCGCCGCCCAGAACGATGCTGGCAACCAGCGTGATGCCACAAAGGGATGCAAGCTTCGCGGAGCGTTGCGACGCCTCCTGCCTAGTAAGCTCACACTGTCCCGTTTCGACGGGGGGCAGGGGAACGCTTTCAGCTCGATGCAAGTCCTGATAAGCACGAGCCCTTTTTTTGCGAGCAGCAGAAATCGTTTCTCTGGTACCCTGGAAGCTATGGATATTGGCCCCCCTCATGAACACACTACTGCTCCGGTCATGAACTGAGTATCTTTCGGGCAAGTTATCTGGTTGCTAGTAAAACGAAAATGGCAATGCAGAGAGGAGGCATCGCCATTGGTCCGGAGAGATTCGATGAGCCTGCCCCGCAGCTCCAGTCCCGGACAGAAGGATCTCTGGCGGGCTGCAACTCATTTCAAAAAAAAGCAATGGGACCCAGCCCGGTTCCATTATTCAGGGGCTGCTTGGAATTCTGTCATGGTCATCGTCGTCGTCGCTGCTGGCCAGGATCGCAATTCCCACACCGCCTGCCACAGCCGTGCCGACCGCGAGCGCAGTATAGTCGCGTGTTTCGGCGACAACCGGAACCGCGTCCTTGAGCGATCCGTAGGAGTACGAGCCCGTATGGCACAAGGGTGCGTCGGGTACCCTGTACACCATGCCGGGCTCAATCGTATCTACGCAGCCGTTTCCGAACACGACCTTGGCAGTGCCTCCCGGGTTGGCGATCACCGAATCACCCGCGTTCAACGGTGTCGGCTGGCTCACCGCCTTGTAGGAGCTGCCGGCGCGACTTACCAACACGCCGCCCTTTATGGCTTCAAGGGTTGCGGCCTGGGCAGAATAGCTAAAAAGAATAACGAGAAAGAGGGCTCCGAGCCCTCTGGCAAGCGATGATGTCATAGGCAGCTCCTCGTTTCCGTACCAATCGCCGGACAGGATCGATGCCGGTCTTGGCTCGAACGCGGTAAAGCACGCGACAAAGGACACCTGGGCGTGACGATAGCGGCAAAGCATATGCTGTAGCAATAGATCCGCGTGCTGTGCGAACGCGCTTTGTCGCCGGGAGTGCGAATTGCTGGCTCGGTGGTGCACTCGCGCAACAGTTGTGCTGAGGATCGTTTGCAGAACGGGGCTCTTCCGGCGGAAACTGCTGGTGGCAGCGGTTTCGAAGTTTCATCACCATTAATAACTCTGCATGGAGTGCAATTTTAAGTTGTGTTCAGTGCGTTCGCCGCGCTACACAGTTGGCGCTGCTGACGCGGAGCCAATCAGTTGCCGCAGTACCGCGATTCAGAACCGAGAAGTATCAGTTTCAGTATGCA
>JAEVZQ010000409.1 GCA_023392135.1 Pseudomonadota bacterium
AAGCTCTACCCGTCTCGCCTTCGGCAGGTGTGCGTCGCCAAGACCGAGCCCGGGGACGAGAACAACCAGGACATCTCCTCGCTCGTCGGCAAGGTCGATATTCGGAAACTCGAGTTCCACGGGCAGAACGATGCCGACGCCTATTCCTACTCGGGCGGCCTGAACCGCACCACGCAAGGGCTTCTCGAGTTCGTCGAGATGTTCAAGGCGCCGATCAAGATGCTGCACCCGTTGCTGACGGCAACGCAGGACGGCACGTATGTCGGCACCGAGAACGTGGGCGCGCTGCCCTATTCGGGCATCATCATCGCCCATTCGAACGAAAGCGAGTGGCAGAGCTTCCGCTCGAACAAGAACAACGAGGCGTTCCTGGATCGCATCTGCGTCATCCAGGTGCCCTATTGCCTCCGCGTTTCAGAAGAGCGGAAAATCTACGAAAAGCTGCTCGCGCAAAGTGAGGTGTCGGGCGCGCCGTGCGCTCCCGGAACGCTCGACATGCTGGCACAGTTTTCGGTGCTCACCCGCCTCAAGGAGCACGAGAATTCCAGCCTGTTCTCGAAGATGCGGGTCTATGACGGCCAGAGCCTGAAGGACACCGATCCGCACGCGAAGACGATCCAGGAGTATCGCGACGCCGCCGGCATGAACGAGGGCATGGACGGCACCTCCACCCGCTTCGCGTACAAGGTGTTGTCCGAAACCTTCAATTACGACACGCACGAAGTGGCGGCTGATCCCGTGCACCTGATGTTCGTGCTGGAGCAGGCAATCCGCCGTGAGCAGCTGCCCGAGGAGGCGGAGAACCGCTACATCGAGTTCATCAAGGAAGAGCTTGCGGCTCGGTACGCCGAATTCATCGGCAATGAAGTCCAAAAGGCATACCTCGAATCATATCACGATTTCGGGCAAAACCTGTTCGACCGCTATGTGGCCTATGCCGATGCCTGGATCGAGGATCAGGACTACAAGGATCCCGATACCGGCCAGCTCATGAACCGCCAGCTTCTGGATCAGGAGCTCTCGAAGATCGAGAAACCGGCCGGCATCGCGAACCCGAAGGATTTCCGTTACGAGGTCGTAAAATTCTCACTGCGGGCCCGCGCGAAGAACGGCGGGAAGAACCCGAGTTGGACGTCGTACGAGAAAATCCGCGAGGTCATCGAGAAGCGAATGTTCAGCCAGGTCGAGGACCTGCTGCCGGTGATCAGCTTCGGCGCCAAGAAGGATGGCGAGACCGAAAAGAAGCACGAGGAGTTCGTGAACCGCATGGAAGCCCGCGGATATACCCCGCGGCAGGTCCGGCGCCTCGTGGAGTGGTACATGCGGGTCAAGAAGTCGGGGTGAGGAGGTCGAGAGCGGGGCATGCACATCGTCGACCGCCGTCTCAATCCCAAGTCCAAGAGTCTTGGGAACCGTCAGCGTTTTCTTCGCCGCGCGAAGGCTGAGATTCGTGAAGCCGTTCGCGACGCCCTGAAGCGCCGCAAGGTCTCGGAGGTCGATGGCGGCGAGAACATCCGCATCAGATCCAAGGGATTGCGGGAGCCGAGCTTCTCGCTCGGCTCGAACACGGGCGATCGTGATTTCGTGCTGCCGGGCAACCGGGATTACCAGGTCGGGGACGTCATCCGGAAGCCCGAAGGCGGCGGGGGCGGGGGGGGCCAGAAAGGCAGCCCCGACGGAGAGGGCGAGGACGATTTCGTCTTCAGCCTGACCCGCGAGGAATTCCTCGATCTTTTCTTCGATGATCTGAAGCTGCCCAATCTCGTCAAGGCGAAGCTCAAAGACCTGCGCGCACCAGAGCCCGTGCGCGCAGGTCTTACCACCGATGGCCCGCCGGCAAAGCTCAACCGTCTGCGCACGATGAGAAACAGCCTTGCCAGGCGGATCGCCCTGCGGCGGCCGCGGCTCGGAGAGCTCGAGGAGCTCGAGGCCGAGATTGCCGCCGAGGAGGGGCGCGACGAGCCGGACGAGGAACGCATCGCAGAGCTTCGCGCCCGGCTTTCCCGGCTGACGTACATGCGCAAGGTCGTCGCCTACATCGACCCCATCGACCTGCAGTACAACCGCCACGAGCGCCGGCCGAAGCCCAAGACGCAGGCAGTCATGTTCTGCCTGATGGACGTTTCCGCCTCCATGACGGAGTCGCTGAAGGATCTGGCGAAGCGATTCTTCATGCTGCTGCACCTGTTCCTCTCGCGCCACTACGCCGAGGTGGACGTGGTCTTCATCCGCCACACGACGACGGCTCAGGAGGTCGACGAGGAAACCTTCTTCCGGGATACCGAATCCGGCGGAACCGTCATTTCCACCGCTCTGGAGGAGATGCTGAGGGTCGTCTCCGAGCGCTATCCCCCGGACGACTGGAACATCTATGCGGCGCAGGCATCGGACGGGCATAACTTCGATGACGACATGGAGCGCTGCGTAACGATGCTGGAGGAGGACATCCTGCCTATCTGCCAGTACTTCGCCTACATCGAGGTCATGCCCGAAGCACAGATAGCCCCGATGCAGAGCGTCGCGTGGGCTGGCTACAGCGAGGTCGCCGAAGGTCATCCGTACTTTGCGATGCGGCGGGTATCCTCGCCAGGTGAAATCTACCCGGTGTTCCGCGAGTTGTTCTCCGGCTCTACTTCTTCCAGCAGTGAGGAGCGAGCCGCGAGATGACGACTGTGCTGACGCGCAGCCCCCTCTTCGATGGGGCGGAATGGAATTTCGATCTGCTCAAGAAGGCTTATGACGCCATCGAGGAGATCGGCGTCAGGGAAATGGGACTCGATATCTACCCGAACCAGATCGAGGTGATCACCGCCGAGCAGATGCTCGATGCGTACGCCTCGATCGGCATGCCGAACATGTACCGGCACTGGTCGTTCGGGAAACATTTCGCGCGCGAAGAGGTGCTCTACCGGAAAGGGGCGCGGGCGCTCGCCTACGAGCTGGTGATCAATTCCGATCCCTGCATCAATTACGTCATGGAAGAGAACACCATGACGATGCAGATGCTCGTCATGTCGCACGCGGCCATGGGCCATAATCATTTTTTCAAAAGCAACTACCTGTTTCAGCAGTGGACAGACGCCACCGCGATCCTCGACTATTTGCGTTTCGCCAAGGAATACGTCCTCGAGTGCGAGGAAAAGTACGGCCTCGAAACCGTCGAAGCCGTGCTCGACAGCGCACATGCGCTGATGGCACAGGGGATCAGCCGCCACCCCGTGCGCCGGCAGTCGCGCGCGGACAAGCAGGAACGGGAGCTGAAGCGGCGGGAGCACGAGGAAGCAACTTATAACGAGCTTTGGCGCACCGTCCCGCGCTCTCAACTCGAAGATACGCCAATTACGCCCGAAGCGAAGGAAGCCGAGGCCGAGAGTAACGCGCTCGGGCTACCGCAAGAGAATTTGCTCTATTTCCTCGAAAAGCACGCGCCCAAGCTGGACGACTGGAAGCGCGAGTTGCTGCGCATCGTCCGCATGCTCGGGCAGTACTTCTACCCGCAGCGGCAGACGAAGGTGATGAACGAGGGCTGCGCCACGTTCGTACACTACGAGATCATGAGCCGGCTCTACGACAAGGGGCTCATCACCGAAGGCTCGATGCTCGAGTTCATGCACAGCCACTCGTCCGTGGTCTATCAGCCCCGGTTCGAGGACAAGCACTTCGGCGGCTTCAATCCTTATGCGCTCGGCTTTTCGATGATGCGGGACATCAAACGCATTTCGGAGGAGCCGACGCCTGAGGACCGGGAATGGTTTCCGGAAATCGCGGGCAACGGAGATGCCCTCGGCAATCTGAAGGAAGCGTGGGCGAATTTCCGCGACGACAGCTTCATCCTGCAGTATCTCTCACCGAAGCTCATTCGCGACTTCCGGCTGTTCCATATTCACGACAACACCGGATCGTCGTTCGTTGAGGTGAAGTCCATTCACGACGAGATGGGCTTCCGGCGCGTCCGCAAGGTCCTGGCCGAGCAGTACGACGCCGCCGCGCGCGATCCCGATATCCAGGTGGTCAACGCCGATCTGTCCGGCGGGCGCCGCCTTACCCTGCAACACCGCGTGCGCCGCGGTGTCCTCCTCGACAAGGATCAGTGCGACCGCACGCTTCAGCACGTCGCGCACCTGTGGGGCTATAGGGTGAAGATGCTCGAGGTGGATGCAGAAAGCGGGAAAGTGCTGAAAGAGCACGAGGCATTGCCCCTGCCGTGAACTGGGGCCCGTGCACCCTGATCCTGGCCTCGCCCCCGACTTTCCTCAGATAGCGACCTTACACCGATGAAGGTGAGCACGGCTGGCCCATAGCGCCTTCCTTGCGTTAGGATGGGTGTAACAGGCTCAGATCAAGGAGGGAAGCAATGGCAGATCCGATCGTGTTCGCCGGAGAGGTCGAGTGGTCCGGCGAAAATCCTGGCATCTCTCTCAAGGAAGATCCGAACGGCTCCTTCGTCACCCTGGCAAGCTTTTTCCGCGTCGTGCTCTCACCGCATGGGCGCGGACACGCACTTGTCCTGCTGCAGTCTCCGGCCGACGGCAACCCGCCCGCCGAGCGCGCCAATTACTGTCTGCACGATAACGAGGCTCTTGCGAGATACCTGGTGAGCGGGTTCGTATCGCATTTCGGGACGTTCAAGGGACTTCCCGGTCTGGAGAACCTGACCTACCGCCCTCTCGATAAAGTCGAATCATCGGGCGACCCAACAAGCACATACAGCGAGACAGTCAGGGCAGGGGACCTCGACGTACGGCTCACCTGGAGCGGGCTAGGCAAGCCGTTCTGCTTTGTGCTCCCGCCAGACAAGTCAGCGACCGGCAAGCACCACATGCCAAGCCTTTTCGTCGGCTGCGGTGATGCGACTGTTACGGTCAACGGCCGCGTCCTGCCGGGCAGGCCGGTGCCGCGGGAAATGGCGGGCCACACCATCACCACCGCTATGCTGGCGTTTTCGGAAACCTGGATACGTACGTAAGCGTCAGTTCAACTCTAACGTAAAGATCGAGAAGTCCGCGACATTGTTGCCACTGGCTACGTTACCGGACTTCTCCTCCTGAAATCACGCTCGATTAATCTAACCCGCGCGCCGCTTCCATCGGGTGTAGAGGAAGCGCTGGTGCATCCCCTTGGGCGTGGTGTGGTCCGCCTCGAACGCGTCGAGGGGCTCGAAATCCGGCCCGAGCAGGGCTGCGACTTCCGCTTGGCTCGCGCGCATCACCGGCAAGCCGCTGCAGCGCGCGGGTCCGGATGGCGCGAACCCGGAAATTATCACAAAACCGCCCGGCCTGACCGCCGAGCGTACCGTAACGGCATAGGCGGCCCTCTCTTCCTGTTCCGTCAGAAAGTGCAGCGTGGCGCGGTCGTGCCAGAGGTCGACCTGAAACTCGGGCCGCCAGGCCGCGACATCTGCCACGATCATGCGAACGTTTCGGGCGAGCGGTCCAAGCCGCGCCTTGGTTTTCTCCAGGGCGGCCGCCGAAATATCCAGCACGGCGAGGTTAGTGAAACCTTCCTTCAGCAGGGCGTCGGGCAGGCGGGAAGCGCCCGCACCGACGTCGAGGATCAGGGCGTCGGGCGGCAGGCGGCAGGCGCGGATCAGCGAGAGTGAGGTCTCCGGCACCGCTTCGAACCAGCTCACCTGATCCTCGGCGTTGCCCGAATAAACCTGCTCCCAATGGGATTGGCGCTCCACTGGCATGCTGCCGTCCCCGCAAAGTTCAGACCGCTGCCTCGGCGTCACCCTTCAATTTCACCGGAATGGTGAGGTAGCGCACTCCGTTGTCCTCAGCCGGCGGGAAGCGGCCCGCGCGGATGTTGACCTGAATGGACGGCAGCAGCAGCCTCGGGGCAGCAAGCGTTGCGTCACGGGAGGTGCGCATCGCCACGAACTCGTCCTCGCTCACCCCGCCCTTGAGGTGGACGTTGTTCTCGCGCTGCTCCCCGACCGTCGTCTCCCAGGCGTAGGTGTCGCGGCCGGGAGCCTTGTAGTCGTGGCACATGAACAGACGTGTCTCCGGTGGCAACGCAAGCAGCCTCTGGATCGAGCGATAGAGCTTGTGCGCGTCACCGCCCGGGAAGTCCGCGCGCGCCGTCCCGAAGTCCGGCATGAACAGCGTATCTCCCACGAACACCGCATCACCGATCTTGTAGGAGATGTCGGCAGGGGTGTGCCCCGGAGTATAGATGACCTCGACCTCGAGCTCGCCGATGTTGAAGCGCTCACCATCGGCGAACAGATGATCGAAGTCGCCGCCGTCCGGCTTGAGATCGGTCGCATTGAAAACCGGACGGAAAATGCGCTGCACATCCTTGATATGCTCGCCGATGCCGATCCTCGCGCCCGTCTTGGCCTTGATGTAGGGCGAGCCGGACAGATGGTCCGCGTGGGCGTGGGTCTCCAGCGTCCACTCGATGGTGTAGCCGGCTTCTTCTGCAGCCTCGAGCATGGCCTCGACCGAACGCGTGTCCACCTCGCCGGCATTGTGGTCGTAGTCGAGCACCGGGTCGATGGCCGCGGCCTTCTTCGTCGCCGGATCGGCGACCAGATAGCTCACCGTGTTCGTCGGCTCATCAAAGAACGCCCTGATGATTGGCTTTCCTGCCATGGCTGCCACTCCTCTTTCGGTGCTCACTCCTGAACCTGCAGACAGGATATATTAGTGACTGCTAAATTATCAAGTCTTCCGTCGGTTCCACGCCGCGCTTGCATTAAAACCCGTTTCGTCCGCACATTGCACCCGAAGCGAAGGAGATGACGATGGCTGGCATAGCGAAGTGGAAAGGCATTTTTCCCGCGGTCACGACGAAATTCACCGAGGATGACCGGCTCGATACGCAGGAAATGGAGCGCTGCTACAAGCTGCAGCTCGATGCCGGCGTCGACGGCCTGATCGTCTGCGGCTCGCTCGGTGAGGCCTCGACATTGGACCCGGACGAGAAGCTCGAAGTGCTCAACGTCGCGCTCGCTGTTGCGGGCAGCAAACCGGTGATGCTGACCATCAGCGATGGCTCGACACGCAACGCACAGAGGCTGGCCGAGCGCGCAGCCAAGGCGGGGGCAGCGGGCTTCATGGTGCTGCCCGGCTTGCCGTACAAGTCCGACCCCCGTGAGACGATCGCTCATTTCACGGCCGTCGCCCGTGCCGGCGGCCTGCCCGTGATGATTTATAACAACCCACCCGCCTATGGCGTCGACATCACGCCGGAGATGTTGGTGGAGATGGCGTCCGAGCCGCTGTTCACGTCCATCAAGGAAAGCTCGGACAACATTCGTCGCATCACGGACATTATCAACCTGACCGGTGACCGATATCAGGTCTTCACGGGCGTCGACAACCTCGCGCTCGAAAGCTTCGCCATGGGTGCCGACGGCTGGGTCGCCGGCCTCGTCGCCGCCTTCCCGGCCGAGACAGTTGCCATCTGGCGGCTCGCCCGGGCCGGGCGCATAGCCGAGGCGCTTCCCATCTATCGCTGGTTCCGGCCGCTGCTCGACGTCGATGTCTCGACCAAGCTCGTGCAGAACATCAAGCTCGTCGAGGCACTCGCCATCAACTCGAACGACCGTTGCCGCGCTCCGCGTCTGCCGCTCGTCGGCGCCGAGCGGGATCGGATCGTGAAGATCGTCGAGAAGGCACTGGCAAACCGGCCCGAGCTGCCGGCGATACCGAAGGCACCGAGCATGGCCGCGGCTGAATAGGGCTCGACGGAAAGTGGGGCGGGCTCTCCCTTCCGGAACCGAGCCCCGCCCCGATTCCGGCTAAGGCCCGCCGCTGCGGGTCAATTCGGCAATGCAGCGAACGCCTGCTCCAGGTCGGCGATGATGTCAGCCGGGTCTTCGAGGCCGATATGCAGGCGGACGAGCGCACCGCCTTTCCAGCCGTGGACACTGCCTTGCGGGTAGACGATCGCCAGGCACTCGTATCCACCCCACGATGCTCCAATCCCGAACAGCTTCAGCCGGTCTACCATACGGTCAGCGTCCTGCTGGGTGACGTACGGCTTGAACGAGACGGACAGCAGGCCGTTGGCGCCGGTGAAGTCGCGCTTCCAGATCTCGTGGCCGGGATGGGACGGCAGCGGCGGATAGAGCACGCGGTCGACCTGCGGCTGCTGCTCCAGCCAGCCGATCACCTCCCGGGCATGCGCGCAGTGCATGGCAATGCGAGCGCTGGCGGTCCGCAGGCCACGGAGGGCAAGGTAGGCGTCGTCTGCGCTCACCGTCTGCCCGAGCAGGCCGGCATCGAAGCTGAGCTGGTCGGCCGAACGGGCGTTGGCCGTCACTGAGCCCATCACGAGGTCCGAGTGGCCGGCAATGTACTTCGTGAGGGCGATGACCGAGATATCGGCGCCGAGCGCGATGGGGCGATAGAGCCCCGGCGCGCCCCAGGTGTTATCGGCGGCGAGAAGTGTGTTCTCACGGTCTTTGAGAAGAGCCGCGATCGCCGGCAGATCCTGCATATCGTAGATGATGGAACCCGGGATCTCGACGTAAACCAGCCGCGTCTCGGGCCTGAGCCGCTTCGCCAGCTCCTCGTGGCCGCCGGGGTAGAACTCGCAATCGATGCCTCGGGGTCGGAGATAACGGACGGCAATCGCCCGCGCCGGGCCGTAGAGCGATTCCGAAAGCAGGCAATGGTCACCGGGCTTCAGCACGGACAGAAACACATGCGCGATGGCGGCGAGACCCGTCGGGAACAGCATCGTCCGCGCGCCCTGCTCGATCTCGGTCAGCGCGTCCTCGAGCGCGAATGTCGTCGGCGTGCCCCGGGCGCCGTAGGTGAAGACGCGCTCGTTGCTCTCCCGCCGTTCGCGGATCGACTGCAAGGTGCTCGTATCGCGGTAGAGGACGGTCGAAGCGCGAACAACGGGGGGATTGACCGACTTTGTATCGGCGTCCGCATCGTTGCGGGCCGCGTGAACGAACCTCGTCTTGTCGCGCTGCTTCATCGAATCCTCTCTGACGAATGCAAAAATCTGCGGGATGATATGCCGGATGCGCCTAGTGTCCTGATCGCGAAATTCGTCACCATATGCGGCTAGCTCGGAACGAATTTCGCGATCTGAAGGACACTAGCCAAGTTATTGATCCTAGTGTGATTCAGATCGAGAAGTCCGCCAATGTAGCCAGCCGCGGACAATGTAGCGGACTTCTCGATCATCACACTAGCCGGGACCCAGCGCGTCCGCGACGAGAGCGCGCGCCTGGGCCGCAAGCCGGGCCTTGACCCCGACCGCGGGAGTGGCAGCCACAGCGCGCCCCGCCCGGCGGATCGGCCGTCCGGCTGCTTGCTCCAGATGCGGTGCGAGGGCTCGGAGGTAACCCATGTTCTCCGGCTCCTCCTCGCACCAGATGAGCTCGGCCTTGCGGTGCGGCTTGAGAGCGGCCGCGACGGCATCGGCCGGGAATGGCCAGAGCTGCTCGACGCGAACCAGCGCGACCTCCTTGTCGAGTTTACGCTCGGCGCGCGCCTGCGCCAGCTCATAGTAAATCTTGCCCGTACAGAGGACCACGCGGCGGGCACGCTTGACGCCTGGGTCCGGGATTACCGGACGGAACGCCGTGCCGGGTGCGAAGTCGGCAAGCGGGGACACACAGCCCTTGTGGCGCAGCAATACCTTCGGTGTCAGCACTACCAGCGGTTTCCGGAACGGCCAACGCATCTGCCGCCGGAGCAGGTGGAAGAAGTTGGCCGGTGTGGAGGCGTTCGCCACGACGAGATTTGCGCCCGCGCAAGCGGCCAGCAGCCGCTCCGGCCGCCCCGTCGAGTGGTCCGGCCCGCCACCATCGAGCCCGTGCGGGAGCAGGATGACAAGACCGGTCGACCTGAGCCAGCGGTCCTCGCTACAGGCGATACACTGATCGAAGACCGGCTGGGCGATATTCAGGAACTCGCCAAACTGCGCTTCCCAGACCACCAGCCGCCGGGGATCGGCGAGGCTCATGCCGTACTCGTAGCAGAGGACCGCGTGCTCGATGAGCGGCGTGTTGTGAATTTCGAGATGGCTCGCAGCCCGGGCGGCGGGTGCGAGCAGGAGGTGCCGCGCGCCCGAGGACTGATCGTGCAGCTCGAGGTGACGCTGCGTAAACGCCCCCCGCACGGCATCCTGGCCGCTGAAGCGCACGGGCGTGCCCTCCGCCAGCAGGGAGGCGAGCGCCAGAGCCTCACCCGTCGCCCAGTTCAGTCCCTCGCCTGTTTCGATCGAGTGGCGCCGCTCTTCGAGGAAACGCGCAACCTTGGGGTCCAATTGGAACCCGGGCGGCGGATCGCAAATCAGCATCCCGAGCCGCTTCAGCTCATCGAGCGGCAGCCCTGTCTCCGGCGAGCGCAGCATCTCGGCCATGCTGCCGGCACGAAATCCTGCCCATGCGCCCTCGAACCAGTCCGCGCGATTGACGGCATAGGATTTCGCCGCCTCCAGTCCGGCGCGGATCTCCTCGGCCATCGCCTGCGCCGCTTGCTCCATGCAGGCGGTATCGAGACCATCGCCCGCAAGGCGTTCGGCGTAGATTTCGTTCACCGGCGGGCGGGTATCGATGGCGCGATACATGACGGGCTGGGTGAAGCGCGGCTCGTCGATCTCGTTGTGGCCCGGTCGCCGATAGCAGACGAGATCAACTAGAATGTCGCTGCCAAACGTCGCCCGCCAGCGCGCCGCGACGGAGGCGACGCGACACACCGCATCGGGGTCGTCCCCGTTCACGTGCAGGACAGGAGCCTCGACCAGCTTGGCGATGTCCGTCGGGTGGCGCGCCGAGCGCCCCTCCTCCGGCATGGTCGTGAAGCCGAGCTGATTGTTGATGACGACGTGGATCGTTCCGCCGAGATCGTAAGGGTCGAGCCGCGAGAGCTGGAACATCTCCGCGACCAGCCCCTGCCCCGCGAAGCTCGCATCCGTATGCAGCAGCAGCGGCAGCACCGCCCGGCGCGCCTCCAGCGATCCCCCTGCCCACTGCTTCGCCCGCGCGCGCCCCTGGCTGATGATGGGCACGAGCTGCAGGTGCGAAGGATGTGGGGAGACGGAAAAGCGGATCGTGCGGCCGGCAATTTCGCGCTCGCCGGAATAGCCGAGATGGTAGGAGACGTCCGAGGACACATCGAGCCCCTCGGGTACCGCAGGCGTGCCATGGATCTCTGCCAGCATCGGGCCCAGCGGCATGCCGCAGATGTTGGCGAGCAGATTGAAGCGCCCACGATGCATGCCGCCGATCACCACCTCCTGCAGGCCAAGCGGCACACTCTCGGTCAGCAGCGTATCAAGCAGCGCAATGAAGCTCTCCGCGCCGCCGAGCCCGAAGAGCCGCGCGCCGGGTAATCGCTGCGCCAGCACGGCTTCGAAGGTCTGCGCCCGGGTCAGCAGCGCAAGAATCGACTGTCGCACGGAGGGATCTGGCAGCCCGGCATTCTGCTCGGCCTCGGCTTCGAGCCATTGCCGCCTCACGGGATCGTGGATGTGGCCGAACTCCCAGCCGATGGGCCCGCAATAGGCGGCTTCCAGTTGCTCGATCAGCGGACGCGATCTCGCCGGATCGAGACCGTAGCGGCTGGGGTCCAGCTCCGGCACGGGTGGCAGTGGAGCGAGGCCCAGCGGATCGAGCCGGCTCCTCAGGAACCCCCTGTCCCGATAAGCCTGAACGAGGGCCGCTTCCGCAGGTGACAGGCTCGCAATCGTCCTCTGGCGCGCTGCATCGTACATCGCCTCGAGCGCGCCAGGGTCGCCTGCACCGGCGAAATCTTCCATGGCTGAGGTGCGGCGTAGCTGCTCATTCATTTCCGACTGCAATCCCTGGACACTCTGCCCCTCATCCGGCAGGACAAGACTTTGCACGCGTTCGTGCTAACCGTTAGCGCACAACGCAATCCCGGGAAACGACTTCATGCCCGCTCCGCTCTCGCACATCCGCGTCCTCGACCTGTCTCGCGTCCTCGCCGGCCCTTGGGCCTCGCAGTTCCTGGCCGACATGGGCGCGGACGTGATCAAAATCGAGCGCCCCCGAAGCGGCGACGATACCCGCGGCTGGGGGCCGCCCTTCGCGCTGGAGCCGACCGAGGCCGACCCAGGTATCTCCGCCTATTTCGCCTGTACGAACCGTGGCAAGCAGTCGGTGACGGTCGATATCGCTCATCCCAAGGGGCAGGAGCTGATCCGGAAGCTCGCCGCCCGGTCGGACGTGCTGCTGGAGAACTTCAAAGTCGGCGGGATTGCGAAATATGGACTCGACTACGAAAGCCTGAAGGCCATCAACCCGCGCCTCGTCTACTGCTCGATCACCGGCTTTGGCCAGACCGGTCCCTATGCACCGCGCGCGGGCTATGACTTCCTTGTACAGGCCATGGGCGGGCTGATGAGCATAACGGGTGAGCCCGATGGCGTGCCCGGGGGCGGACCTGTAAAGGTCGGCGTCGCCATCTCGGACCAGATGGCGGGCATGAACGCGCTGGCGGCGATCCTGACGGCCCTGCTGAAGCGGGAACGGACGGGAGAGGGCGAGTACATCGACGTCGCCCTGCTCGACAGCACGGTTGCGGCGCTGATCAATCAGGCGTCCACGTACCTCGTCTCCGGCACGGTTCCGCAGCGGATGGGGAACGCACATCCCACGGTCGTGCCCTATCAGGCGTTCCCGACGGCAGACGGCTACATCATCCTGGCCGTGGGTAACGACGGCCAGTTCCAGCGGTTCTGCGCGGCCGCAGGGCTGGAGGCTCTGGCGGAGGATGCGCGCTACCGCACCAACGCCGCCCGCATCATCAACCGCGAGACGCTCATCCCGAGGATCGCAGAGGCACTCCGGCAGCGGACGTCGTCGGATTGGATCGCGCTGCTCGAGTCGAAGGCCGTGCCCTGCGGCCCGATCAATACGATCGATCAGGTGTTCGAAGATCCGCAGGTGCAAGCGCGCGGCATGAAGCGCGTGCTCAATCACGAAACCGCAGGCCCGCTTGCCGTCGTCGCCAACCCGGTGCGCATGGCGTCGCACAACACGACCTCCGCGAAGGCGCCGCCGATGCTGGGGGAGAGCACCGACGCAGTTCTATCAGGTGTGCTCGGCCTTTCCGCTGGCGAGATCGCCGCGCTCCGTGCCGAAGGCATCGTCTGAGCCTCCACCACCCGTCAGGGCTTCTCACCGGGGTCTGCCGCCTCGCGCCGACGGCGCTCTTGGCTGAGCGCGGCCTTTGCGAGCATGTGCGCGCTGACCGGCGCCGTGATGAACAGGAACAGCGTGATGGCCAGCTCTCGCAGTCCCAGCCCGGGCTCGTTGGCGGTTACGTTCACCAGCGATGCTATGACGACGGAGCCGATCCCCAGTGTGGTGGCCTTGGTCGGCCCGTGCAGGCGGGAGAAAAAGTCGGGCAGGCGCGCCAGTCCGATCGAACCCAGCAGCGCAAAGGCGCCGCCAATGAGTACCAGCAGTGAAATAATGGTCTCAGCCAGAAGCATTCCACTTACTCGATCACGTTGCCACTAAGCATGAATTTGCAGAAAGCCGCCGTGCTCACGAACCCCATCATCGCGATCAGCAGCGCCGCCTCGAAAGAGAGCTCGCTCCCAATGCTGATTCCGAACAGCATCACGAGCGCAATGGTGTTGATCGATAGCGTATCGAGCGCGAGGACCCGATCCGGCAGACTAGGCCCGCGCATAAGCCGGAACAAGTTGAGCAGCATGGCCGCGATAACCATGCCTATGGCGGCCGCGGTGGCATAACTCAGCATCCGAACGTCTCCTTTAGAGGTGCCTCGTAGCGGGTCTTGATGGTGTCGATGAGCTCCTGCGCATCATCCACATCGAGCGCATGGACGAGCAGCGTGTGGCGCCGCCGATCGATGTCCACCGAGATGGTTCCCGGCGTCAGTGCAACCACGCTGCCGAGGAAAACTGCCACCAGCCTGTCATCGAGGTCGAGCGGAACCTCGATGAACTGCGGGCGCAGGCGATCGAGCGGGCCGACGACGAGGCGCGCCACCCGCAAGTTGGCGACCAGAATATCCCAGAGCAGGACGACGAAAAGACGTAGACCTGTCAGCGGCCGGACCACTTTGATCGGCTCGGGCCAGAACGAGGCTGTCGCGATCGGAATGGCGATGGCGATGATCGCGCCAAGCAGAATCTGCCCGATGCCGACACTGGACGCGAGCACGAGCCAAAGGGCCAGAATGACCAAGCTCAGAATTGGTCGAGGGAAGAGCCGATCGATCATTTCGGCCTCCGGGATCTGGTGATGTCTGGCGATGCGCCGAGCACAGCGTCGACATAGCCTTGACGGGACAGCAGCTGCTCGGCAGCAGCATGCACGTAGCTCGACACCAATCCTGTCACCAGCGTGAGCACCGGGCTCGCTGCGACCAGAATGACGAGGCCTGCCACCCGCAGCCTGCTTGGCGGCGGATATTCCGGCATTGGCTCGTCGGGCACGGGCTCCCAGAACAGAACGCTGAACTGCCGCGCCAGGGCCAGCGTGGCCACGAGGCCGGAGAGCAGCAATGCCGCCCAGATCGCCGCCGTCCAGCTCGTTGCCTGCACCGACTGCATCAGCATGAACTTGCCGAAGAAACCCGACAGAGGAGGCAGGCCGCTGACCGCGACGGCCAGCACCAGGAACGCGCCACTGAGCACGTTCAAATCGCGCACGTGGGGCCCGCGCTCCAAAAGGTCAGCATGCGCGCCGCGCTGATTTGCGATGGCATCAGCCAGCAAAAACAGCCCCCCGGTGACCAGTGTCGAATGCAGCAGATAGTAGATGGTGGCAGATACGCTTTCGACGCTCGGGAAGGCCATGACGGAGAGCAGCGCGCCCGTCGAAAGCATGACGAGATAGGCTACGACGACCGAAAAACGCGATGCGGCGAGGATACCGAACGTGCTGATCGCGATGGTGACGATGGCGAGCGGCACCAGCCAGGGCTGTAATAGGTTTGCCGTGAAGGCCGCATTGGTGAAGACGAGGCCCGAGACCCTGAGCAGGGCGTAAATTCCCACCTTCGTCAGAATGGAAAACAGCGCTGCGACGGGCGCGGTTGCGGCGCCATAGGCGAGCGGAAGCCAGAAGGAGAGCGGCACCAGCGCTGCCTTCAAAGCGAACACCACGACCAGCAGGGTGAATGCCGTTCGCACGAGGGCCTGATCGGACGGGGGAACATGCGGGACGACAATCGCCAGATCAGCGAAATTCAGCGTTCCCAGCGTGCCGTAGACGAGCGCAAGCGCGACCAGGAACAGCGTCGATCCCACCAGGTTGAGCACGACGTATGCAAGGCCGGCTCTCGCCCGCAGTAGCCCACCGCCGTGCGCCAGCAGGCCATAGGATGCGGCCAGCAGCACCTCGAAGAAGACTAACAGATTGAAGATGTCGCCCGTCAGAAACGCACCCTTGAGCCCGATGAGCTGGAACTGGAACAGCGGATGGAAATTCCGGCCCTTGGCGTCGATTCCAGCCAGCGCATAGAGCAGCACCGGAACGGCCAGCACCGCGGTCAGCATGACCATGGCGGCCGACAGCTGGTCCAGGACCAGCACGATCCCGAACGGCGCCTGCCAGCTGCCGATAGCGTAGACCGAAATTTCCCCACGCGCCGCCGAAACGACGAGGAGGGCCGACACGATCGGCAGAAGGAGCGTCGCCGCCAGGGAGGCGTTGCGCTGAAAGGCGAGCCCCCGTCGGTACCCGGCGATGCAAACGATCGCAGCAACCATCGGCAGCAGGATCGGCAGGATGAGAGCATGGCTCACCGGGGCGGCTCCTCGGTGTCCACGTGATCGGTGCCGGACTCTCCCTTGGCGCGC
>JAEVZQ010000410.1 GCA_023392135.1 Pseudomonadota bacterium
GATCGGACCATAGGACTTGTCGGCTTAGACGCGAGCCTTGACGGGAAGGATGTCGTTGCCGTTCGGCGCAAGTCTTCGAAGACGTTTTCCGGCACCCTGTGACTGGCTCACTTGCTGCAGCGCAGAAGAGATGTGTCGGAACTGCGACGCCGGCGATCATTCAGACGTTTGCATAGGAGGTTCGACCCCACTAGCATCCGCCCGAGACGCCAGGGCTGCACCGCAGCCTTCGAGAGGGGATGAGAAGAGATGGCGACAGCAGCAGTTGCGGCGCCCGCGCGCGAGACTATCGATACGGCGATTGCGGTGCTCCGGCAGCGGTTCGGTGAGCGGCTGCAGACGGGCGAGGCGATCCGCCGGCAGCATGGTCATACGCTGACGTGGATCTCCAATCAGCCACCGGACGCGGTGGTGTGGCCCGAGTCCACGGACGAGGTGCAGGAGATCGTACAGATTGCGGCCAGCCATCGCGTACCGCTCATCCCGTTCGGAGCCGGCACATCGCTCGAAGGTCACGTGAATGCACCTCTCGGCGGCATCTCGGTCGACCTCTCCCGCATGAACCGTGTGCTCCAGGTCAATGATCGCGATCTCGACTGCCTCGTCCAGGCCGGCGTCTCCCGCAAGCAGATCAATGATTATCTTCGCGACATGGGTCTCTTCTTCCCCATCGACCCGGGGGCCGAGGAGGCAACTCTCGGCGGCATGGCTTCGACCCGGGCCTCGGGCACCAATGCCGTGCGCTATGGCACGATGCGCGAGAACGTTCTCAATCTCACCGCGGTCATGGCCGACGGCTCGGTCGTGCGCACGGCGCGGCGGGCGCGGAAGTCGGCGGCGGGCTATGATCTCACCCGCCTGCTCATCGGCTCCGAGGGCACGCTCGGCATCATCACCGAGCTGACGGTGCGCCTCTACGGCATTCCGGAGGTGATCCTCGCGGCCGTCTGCCCGTTCAAGACCATCGAGGGCGCCTGCAACGCCGTGATCCAGTCGATCCAGCTCGGGCTCGGCATTGCCCGCATGGAGCTGCTCGACGAGGTGCAGATCCATGCCGTGAACAATCACTCCAAGACGAGCTTCGAGGAGAGCCCGACGCTGTTCCTGGAGTTCCACGGAACAGAGGTCTCCGCGCGCGATCAGGTCGAGCAGTTCAAGGAGATCGCGCTGTCGGAAGGCGCCATCCGGTTCGACTGGGCCGAGAAGGAGGAGGATCGCCGCCGGCTCTGGAAGGCGCGGCATGATGCCTATTGGGCCGTCCGCTCGACCTGGCCGGGCCACGAGGTGCTGGCGACGGATGTCTGTGTGCCGATTTCGCGTCTCGCCGAGTGCGTTCTCGAGACCCAAGAGGACATCAAAAAGCACGGCATGATCGCCCCGATCGTGGGGCACGTCGGCGATGGCAACTTCCACACCTCGCCCGCGTTCGCGATGAACGATCCGGCCGCGCGGGCGAAGATAGAAGGCTTCCTCCAGCGCCTCGCCGAGCGCGCCATCGCGATGGACGGCACCTGCACCGGCGAGCATGGTGTGGGGCAGGGCAAGATGAAGTACCTGCAGTCCGAGCTCGGCTCTGGCCTCAAGATCATGCGCCAGATAAAGCGCGCGCTCGATCCGCTGAACATCATGAATCCGGGGAAGATCGTGGACCTGGCGGAGTGAGCCGGACACCCCCACTGCTGGACCCGAGAGGAGGGCAAAGTGAAGCTCCCGGCGCTGCCATTCACCGTAACGGATTGGAATAGCATCGAGCCGACCGTTCATCCGGGGGAAACCGGTGAGGCCCGCTGGCGCACGTTCACGGTTGGTGATCTTCGCGTTCGCGTCGTCGAGTATTCGCCCGGCTACCTCGCCGACCATTGGTGCGATCGCGGCCACGTCCTGTATGTTCTCGAGGGCGAGCTCGAGACAGAGCTCCGCGACGGGCGCACATTCACGTTGAAGCCCGGCATGAGCTATCAGGTCTCAGACCACGGCGATGCCGCTCACCGGTCGTCAACCCGCACAGGCGCCAAGCTTTTCATCGTTGATTAGCAGCAATCACGATCGCCGGCGGGGAAAGATCGTAGCGCTGGCGTAGTGAACAATGCCGGGGTGCGGGTTTTGACCAGAAGGCGCAATCCGCCCCATGCTTGCACGCATCGAGCCGCGGGACTTGCTTCCAACCGAAGGGCGCTCGCTTTTCGGAACCCATGCGCGTCGGCTGCTTTGAGCGGTATCGCCGTATTCCCGGTCTCGGGGACAACTTTGAATGGATGGCTCGTTCCTGCAGCAAGCGGCAGTGTTCCTGGCCGCTGCGGCCATCGCGGCTCCCGTCGGGCGCTGGCTCAAGCTCGGCTCGGTGATCGGATACCTGGCAGCTGGCATACTCATCGGTCCCTACGGACTGCACTACGTCAGTAGCGTCTACGACGTCGACAGCGTACGCCACATCGCGGAGCTTGGCGTCGCCTTGCTGCTGTTCGTGATCGGCCTGGAGCTGCGACCCGCGCGGATCTGGAGCATGCGGCGGAGCGTGTTCGGCGCGGGCGGCGCGCAGCTCATCCTGACCTCGGCGGTCCTCGCCTGCCTCGGGATCCTGTACGGGATCGGCACGACAGCCGCTGTCGTGATCGGCTTCGGGCTTGCCATGTCGTCAACGGCTTTCGTTCTCCAGGGGCTCGAGGAGCGGCAGGAGCTTACGCTTCGGCACGGCCGCCTGGCTTTTTCGATCCTGCTGATGCAGGACCTTGTGGCCATCCCGCTGCTAGCCATCATTCCATTGCTAGGCGCACACCCCGTGAGCAGCACGGGCGAAATCTTGCTTGCCATCGGCAGGGCACTCGGCATCATCACAGCCATCGTCCTTTTCGGCCGCTGGCTTCTTAATCTCATTTACTATCTGGTCGCCAAATCCGGCGTGCGCGAAGCGCTGACGGCCACCGGCTTGCTGATCGTAGTAGGTATCGCGCTGCTGATGCAGGCGGCCGGGCTATCTCCCGCACTTGGTGCCTTCATCGCCGGCGTGCTGCTGGCGGACTCCGCCTACCGCCATCAGGTCGAAGCCGATGTGGCCCCGTTCGAGGGGCTTCTGCTCGCCCTCTTCTTCACGGCGGTGGGCATGTCGCTCAACCTCACCCTTCTGGAGCGGGAGCTTCCGCTCATATTGGCCATGGCTGGTGGCCTGCTGGTCGTGAAGGCTATCGTGCTTTACTGCGTGGGGCTCTGGCACGGTCTCGATCGGCGCGGCGCCCGGAGACTTGCCACCTATGCATCTCAGGGCGGTGAATTCGCCTTTGTCGTCTTCGCCCTTTCAGCCGGAGCGGCTGTCATCGGCCAGGAGCTCGCCGACCGACTGGCCGTAGTCGTCACGCTGACGATGGCCGCAACGCCCCTCATGCTGCTCATTGAGAGCTGGATTACCC
>JAEVZQ010000413.1 GCA_023392135.1 Pseudomonadota bacterium
CTTCATCGATGATGGTCGGGCAGAGCCCATTGGAGACCAGTACGTCGGCCGCCGCGATACCCGCGGGCCCCGCGCCGACGATCACAACGTCAGTCATTCCGCTGAAGCCTGATCGGCGATTTGGTGAGGATTGCCATCCCGTCCGCAATCGGGGTGGTGCAGGCCCTGATTCGGGTTCCGTCCTCGAGCCACACCCAGCAATCCTGGCAGGCTCCCATGAGGCAGAACCCGGCTCGCGGCTCGCCACTTGCGTCGTTCGTATTCAAACTCGTACCCGACAGCAGGAGTGCCGCGAGCACTGTCCGTCCGGCCGAAGACGTAGCCGGGGTGCCGTCGATGGTGAAATGGACCGATGGGGCACCTATCGGCACGGCCGGAACGATCAACGGGTGCTCTGTTCCCGCGTATCTTTCATCAGAGCTCATTCGAGTGCTGCTTGCCTGTCGCTGCTGTCGAGCCTAGCCGCAACTCCGGATGCATTCCAGCACAATTGCATCTTGCGCGCTGCCCCAAGAAGGCTGACGGAGCCGAAAGTTGCTCGATCGACGCCGGCAGGGCGGGAGCTCAAGCGAGATAGTGATGACGCACAACTACCGGAGCTAGCACGCCGGCTCGAGAGGCAATGTGCTGAGACCATAGACTTCGCAGGTACTGCAGAAACATGGCTACGGAAATTCCGCGGAGTTGGATGACTGACCAAACGGGCATGGCTGGGTGGAACTTGGCCCAGGTCAAGTGCGGCAGGCGGGCGTTTCGAAATTAACAAGCCGGCTCAGGAATAGAGGGCGCGATACCAGCTTTTTGCAAGTCATTCAGTGGCTTGCGTCTGAGTTTCAAATGGCAGAAATCCGAACGACAAAACAACGATTGCTTATCGTGCTTAACCGAGGTCAAGGCTTCACCGGCCGACGCGCTTAGACATCAGGCTGATATTTTCGGCAAGGAGTCCGCCATGGCGAATATCGGCCAGCATGCGCCCGAACGGCCGTCCACTGAGCCAGAGAGAATCCCTGCAATGCAACGGGCTCTCGACAATCCGTTTCTGCTCCTCTTTCTCGGAGTGACGATCCCCACCGTGTTTTACATTCTTTGGGGGCTCATCGAGCTCACGCACATTCCGATCGCCAAGTAGGAGGATGAGAGCATGGCCATTTATCCTCCCGAGCAGCGCGTCTGGTGGAATGAGCCCGTCGAAAAGGACGAGATCATCTGGATCGCAATCGCCTTCCTTTGGGGCCTCCTCATGTTCGGCATGATGGTCTACTGGCACATCGAGGGCCGACAGAACTTATCCACCCAGGCCTACCGCATCGACCCTGCTGCTTACGAAAAGCGCGTCGACGAATTCGCTGAGAAATTCAAAGTCCGCGAGGAAGGGGAGACGGGTATTCCCGTAGTGCGCCCGCCGGCCGGTGGGGATGTTTATATGCTGGCCCGCCTGTGGGAGTGGTGGCCGGTGCTCGAGCTCGAAAAAGGCCAAAGCTACCGCCTGCACCTCTCCTCCCTCGACTGGCAGCACGGATTTTCGCTGCAGCCGGTCAACATCAACATCCAGGTCCATCCTGAGCTCGAGCACGTGGTCACCATGACCCCGACCGAGACGGGAGCATTCAGCATCGTCTGCAATGAATTCTGCGGCCTCGGCCACCATACGATGGTTGGTCGCATTCATGTTGTGGAGCCGGGGTCGGCAGCCAGCGGCGCGACGCAGTAGGGGACAGGTCATGGCAATCGCAACTGCTGAAACCGGTGTGATCGGCGGCGTGGCAGCCAGGTTCCGCACCTGTCCGGCCAGCGGGCTGAAAATCGATCTAGCTGCGCAGCGGCTGATCAAGGCGAATGCCGTCGCTGCGGTCGTGTGGCTCGCCGTCGGCGGACTGTTCGGTCTGACTGTGGCCCTGACACGCTGGCAGGCGGTGCACCTGCTGCCGGCGGACGCATTCTACATGGTGCTTACCGCACACGGTCTCGACGTACTTTTGCTATGGATCGTATTCTTCGAAGTGGCGGTGCTTTATTTCGCGTCGGCAGTCCTGCTCAACTGCCGGCTGGCAGCGCCGAAAGTGGCCTGGGTCGCCTTCGTCCTGATGATGGGTGGAGGCCTGCTGACCAATTATACGGTGCTGCAGGGCCAATCGAGCGTCATGTTCACCAGCTATCCGCCGATGCAGGCGGAGCCGAACTTTTATCTGGGCCTGATTTTGTTCGCGGTCGGCGCTTTGCTCGGCTGCTTCGTCTTCCTCGGCACGCTGGTCATCGCCAAAGAGGAGAAAACTTACGAGGGCTCCATCCCGCTCGTGACGTTTGGTGCTTTGACGGCCTGCATCATCGCCATCTTCACACTGGCCTCCGGCGCCATCGTTCTGGTACCGACCTGGCTCTGGTCCATCGGCTACATCTCCGAGATCAATACGGTGATGTACAAGCTGGTCTGGTGGGCGATGGGACACGGCTCGCAGCAGGTGAACGTGTCGGCGCACGTCGCGATCTGGTACGCGATCATGGCGATCCTGCTCGGTGCCAAGCCGCTTTCGGAAAAGGTCAGTCGCGGCGCCTTCTTCCTGTATATCCTGTTTCTGCAGCTCGCCTCGGCTCACCACCTGCTGGTCGAGCCCGGCGTAAGCGCCGAGTGGCGGGTGTTCAATACCTCCTATTTCATGTATCTGGCGGTGCTCGGCAGCATGATCCACGGCATGACCGTGCCCGGCGCCCTGGAAGCTGCGCAGCGGCGTAACGGCTATACGCGCGGCGCGTTCGAATGGTTGCGAAAGGCACCTTGGGGCAATCCGGCCTTTGCGGGGATGTTCCTGTCGCTCGTGATGTTCGGGTTCCTCGGTGGCATTTCCGGCGTCGTCCTCGGCACCGAGCAGATCAATATCATGCTGCACAATACCCTTTATGTGCCGGGGCACTTCCATGCCACCGTCGTAACGGGCACGACACTTGCCTTCATGGCGGTCACCTATCTGCTCCTGCCACTGATTTTCCAGCGCCAGGTGATCTGGCCGAAGCTCGCCAAATGGCAGCCTTACCTGTTCGGAATTGGTGCTGCCGGCATCTCTCTGTTCATGATGGGCGCAGGCACCCTCGGCGTTGCGCGCCGGCACTGGGATGTCGGATTCACCGATGCGATATTATCGTTCGATTACCCGGCAGCGGCGTTCCTCATGCTGACGCTCAACGGGATATCGGCGATCATCGCCGCCACCGGAGGTGTATTATTCATCGTCATCGTGGTGGCGAGCGTCCTGTGGGGCAAGCCCGTGGACAAGTCTAACATCCTCGAGTCGCTCGGGCCCATGCCGCAGCGCCAGCTGAGCGATGCGGTTTCGAGCTACGGTAATGCGGGGACTTGGAAGCTGCCGGGCACGTACATTCTCGTGACCGTCTTTTTCACGGCCTTCGTGCTCTACTATTTCGTAAACTGGAAATACCTCTCGCAGCTCTGGCCGATGGGCTAGGCCCATTCCGAGCTTTTGGAAACTCTGGCGGAGCCACTTCCATCAGCTCTCATATGGGGAGAGGGGCGGCCCCAAGGGCCAGGTGAGGAGTGGCAAGGAGTGCAGTCGCGGGGACCTCCTCACCCCAACCCAACCCTCTCCCCGCTGGGGCGAGGGAGATCAGGGGTTTTCGGGAAGCCTCAGTCCAGCTCGGAAGGGATCTGGTTCTGATTTGAGTGACCTTCGGAAGCGGTCGATCGCTCGGGGAGAAATGGACATCCTCACTCGTTGCTTTATCGCGCTGGCATTTGCGGTCATGCTTCTTCAGCCAGGCGCGGCGCCGGCGGCCGGCAACGCCGATAATGCCATCGCGCTGTCGCAGGCGGCGATCGACCAGCAGCTGCCTGATCTCCAATTCACCGACACCGTGGGCCGCAAGGTCAGGCTGTCCGACTACCGCGGGAAGCCGCTGCTCGTCAGCCTGATCTACACCGGATGCACCGATGTCTGCCCGACCTTGATCGAGAGTCTCTATCCCGCCGTCAAGGCCGCACGCCAGGCGCTGGGCGAGGATAGTTTCTCTGTCGTCACGATCGGCTTCGATACGCGAAATGATACGCCGTCCCGGCTTCGCTCATTTGCGCGTTCGCGCGGCATCGATCTGCCCAACTGGGCATTCCTCGCGTCGGATGAGGAAAGTCTGGATGCGCTCGCAAGAGCCGTCGGTTTCGGCATATACAGCCGTGCTGGCGGCTTCGACCATCTGGCCCAGGTCAGCCTGATCGATGCAGAGGGCCGCGTCAGGCAGCAGATCTATGGAGCTGTTTTCGAGCCGCCGGTGATCGTCGATCCGTTGAAAGCGGTCGTCCTTGGCCGGAACGAGCCGCTGGCATCGCTCGAAGGCCTCGTCGACCGCATCCGCTGGTTCTGCACGATCTACGATGCCAAGTCTGGCCGCTATTATTTCAGCTATTCGCTGTTCATCAGCATCGGCATCGGGTTGGCGAGCTTCAGCCTGATCATCGTGGCGCTGATCCGGGAATGGCGGCGCTCATCCGCGCACCGAGTGAGCCACTGATGAAGTTCCTTCGCGCGCTCATCCGCCGTGGTTTCGACGTCGCCGAAGCCGGTCTGAGCAAAGTCTTTCTACCCGAGTGGAACCCGCTGCTCAATCTCGGCGCGCTCGGCTTTTTCTTCTACTGGATAATCACGGTCAGCGGAATCTACCTTTTCATCTTTTTCGAGACGACCGTTCACGACGCATTCGGCTCGGTCGAGTACATGACGCTCGACCAGTGGTACGCGGCCGGCGTCATGCGCAGCCTGCACCGCTACGCGTCCGACGGTCTCGTCGTCGTGATGGTCACGCATCTGCTGCGGGAATTCGGGCTCGACCGGTATCGCGGTGTGCGCTGGTTCAGCTGGGTGACGGGCGTGCCCGTGCTCGTGCTCGTTTTCGTGGCGGGCATCACGGGCTACTGGATGGTGTGGGACCAACTTGCGCAGTACGTCGCTCTGGTGACGACAGAGTGGCTCGACAAGTTGCCGATTTTCGGCGAGCCGATCGCGCGCAATTTCTTCGCGCCCGATACGCTGGAGAGCCGCTTTTTCACGCTCATGGTTTTCATGCACATCGCAGTGCCGCTCATCGCGCTCATCATCCTATGGGTGCATTTGCAGCGCGTGACGAAGCCGCGAATCAATCCGCCGCGCGGCCTCGCGATCGGCGTTCTCGTCGCCTTGCTGGCTCTCTCGCTGGTCCATCCGGCAACGAGCCAGGGCCCGGCCGATCTCGCCAAGGTCCCCGCGACAGTGGGGCTCGACTGGTTCTACCTGCCGCTCTATCCGCTGCTCGACCGCTGGCCCGGGCCGGTGACCTGGGGCGCGTCGGGCGCTCTTCTCCTGATCCTGATTGCCATGCCGTGGCTGCCACCGATGCGCAAGCCGGCGGCAGCCGTCGTCGATCTCGCCAATTGCAACGGCTGCACCCGGTGCTTCGACGACTGTCCGTACAATGCAATCATGATGGGGAACCGGACCGACGGGCGGCCTTTCGAGCGGCAGGCCATCGTCAATCCCGCGCTCTGCGTCGGTTGCGGCATCTGCGCGGGAGCGTGCCCGACCTCGACGCCGTTCCGGACTGCCTCGGACCTCATTCCGGGCATCGATCTGCCCGATCACAGCATCAGCGCGCTGCGCGACAAGGTGCGTGCCGCAACTGCAGACCTCTGCGGCAAGAGCCGCATTCTGGTCTTTGGATGCGAGCACGGAGCGCCGTTGCGCGATCTTCCGTCCGGCGCCGCATCCGTCAACGTGCGCTGCATCGGGCAGGTGCCGCCCTCGTTCATCGACTACGCTCTGAGCAGAGATTTTGCGGACGGGGTCGTGCTGGCGGGCTGCTCGGAGAACAGCGGCCATGCCCGCCACGGCATGAAGTGGACGGAAGCACGCCTTGCGCGGACACGTGACCCGCAGCTACGGGCGCGCGTGCCTGCCGAACAGTTCAAGGTTTTGTGGGCCGGACGACTTGGCCGAAAGAAGCTCGATTCACTGCTTCAGGAGTTCACCCGCGAGCTTGATCGCATATCTGCACCGGAGCCGCGGCCCGAGGTCAGACGGGCGGCCAAGGCCGAGGAGTTCATCCGTGGCTAGCGAGATCATGAGATACGTGGGCCAGGCTGTAATTTATGCAGCTATTGCGCTCGCCATCGGCACGTTCTCCAGCTGGCCGACGCTGGAGTATTTCCCTGCGGACAAGGCACAGATCAAGATCAGCTTCGCGCATGGCGCCAAACGCGTTGATGACTGCCGGCGGTTGACGGCTCAGGAGATCGCCAAGTTGCCACCTCGCGAGCGCCGCCCGCACACATGCGGCCGCGAGCGGCTGCCGACGCGCGTCCAGCTTCTGGTCGATGAAGTTGCGATCTACGATGAGGTCGTTCAGCCGACCGGCCTGTCGCGCGACGGCCCTGCCCGTATCTATCGGAAGTTCGCGGTGTCACCGGGGCGCCACCAGATCACCGCGCGCTTGCGCGACAGCAGCAGGACCGAAGGGTTCGATTATGAGCGCCGGGTTACCCTCGAGCTGGCGCCGCTGCAGAACCTGGCGATAGACTTCAGCGGCGATCAAGGCACTTTCATTATCCGGTAGACCACCATGGCACTCATCGAATGGCGGCGCGATTTCGAGACTGGTGTTGCGGAGGTCGATCACGAGCACCGCGAGCTCGTCGATCTCATCAATGCACTGCACGCCGAGATCGGGGCGAACGCGTCGAAGGCGGTCGTAAGCGGCTTTCTCGGCGAGGTCTTCGCGAAGATCTCCGCCCACTTCGCGCTCGAGGAAACCATCATGCGCAAGTACCGGTATGATGACTATGCGGCGCACAAGTCAGACCACGAAAAGCTGCTCGACGACATTCGCGACATCATGGATGCTCACGAGAGCGGCCTGTTCGTCGATTACGAGGCGGCACTCGGCCAGGCCGTGCGGGACTGGTTCATCGATCATTTCAAGACGAAGGATGCCCGTCTGCACCGGATGCTGGGCATTTGAACCGGGGGCGGCAGCGGCCGCATTGCCGCCAGCGCGCCGCGGCTTAACAGCCGGCGCTCATTGCGAAGAGGGCCTCGATTCTGCAGAGTGCTCCTCATGCTGCAGGTCCGGCCATGGAGGAATGAGACGCTTTCCCGCTTCTTCGAAACGGAGATGCGGGCCTGGCGCGGCCTCGAACCGCTCGGCAAGGTCTTTTGGGGGCGTGGCGTGCTGGCGAGCACGATCATGGCCGCGCTTTATGCCATCGCTCTCGTGCAGCAGCGGGTCATTGTCCAGCAACTGCTGTTGATCTTCTTCGGTGGGTATACGGTCTGGATCGTCGTCTCCGTCTGGCGCTGCGCCGAGACCGCTGCGCCGATCTGGCAGACCCTTGCACGCAGCCTGACGGTAGCTTGGGCCGCCAATGCCGCCCTCGTCGTCGCCTTTCTGGAGCTCGACTTCATAGCTCGTTTCCTGGCCAATTGAGGTACGCGGCTGGAGCCGAGCTCAAGTTCTCGAGCGCGCTATCAAGCGGGAAACGTGCAAAGTGAATCCTGCGAAGGTGATCACCCAGGCGATGAGCGCCACATAGATGAAAATATCCGGAATGGCTTCCAGAAACGGCAGTTCCACGGCACGCGAAAGCTGATACGTGCAGGTCGTGTACATGCCCAATGGGAACACCATTCCCCAGAATTGCGGCTCGTATTGCAATTTGTCCCGTCTGACCAGATAGCGCCAGATCATCAAGGTGATCAGCAGCGGGATCCACCACGTCGCCACGGACCAGAAGAAGACCGTGAAGCCCTTGAGGAACGGCCGAAACTCGAGGAGAACGGGCCAGCTCTCGGTCCGCAGTAACAGGATCGATCCCGCAAGGGTCGAAATCGCGACCGCGCCCATGTTGATCCAGTAGGGCGGCTCGAACTCGTAGGCTTCCAGTTTGATGAACGTCAAACGGTAGAAAATCAGTGGGATGATAGCGAGATAGAGCATGCAGCCGATCATGAACATCGCCAGGCAGAGGAACTGGATGGCGGCCGATGGGGCCGCGGCTGCGTCGACGGCGCCACGCAGCACGACGATCGATTGCGTGGCGACAGCAGCGATGAGCCACGCACCATTGATCCCCCCAGCCAGCGATGGTTTGCGCTTGCGGATCGTGACGGCCGTATAGAAGGCGTACATCACGAGGCACCACAGCACGATTCCGACCCACCAGAGCGCCAGGCCGACGTCCGTCGCGCCAGCAACAATCACGTTCTGTGTTCCGAGCACGCAGGTGCCCGCCACGATCGTAAAGAAGCCGGGTGCCCGGTGGTGCTTCGAGAGATCCTCGATGATTCGTGTTGGAAACCGGACGATGCGCAGCCCGGTCAGGAACCACAGGACAGCGTACGCCACCCAATTGATGACGAGCAGGGCCTTGGGAATGACCGATATGGCAAGGAGCTGGGAAGCTATCGAAACCACGCCGGTCGCCATGACCAGCGCGAAATAGCCTGGAAAGAGTCCTTCTGCCCCGTCCAGCAACAGGCTCCACAGCCCTGATCTCGCGTGCGTTTCTTCCCTCCGCCAAAGCATGTGCGCATGCCCTCACCGCCACTCTGCACCGATCAAGACCAATACGGGATCGTGTGGTTCAGATCGAGAAGTCCCGTCGGCAGGCCTCGTTCCGTGAAGCACGCCTCGGATCGCGTCATGATGGGCTGTGGCAGCTTGAACGATGCCGACGGTGCTTCCTTGACGTCAGTTAAGCCTGACGAAGAATTGGGCCAAGCGGATTATGGCTCTCTCCGGGCGGGGATATCTTCGCACAAGACCGACGTCGATAGTCTTTGCCGAGCGGGGGAGGCGTCGGATGTTCAGCTTTCGTCGTAGCTTTCCGCGCTCTTTTCGACGAAGCCGATCAGCGTCGTGACGTCGGCGATCGAGACGAATTCGTGATCGACGGAGACACCAAGATTGCGCAGCTTGGCGATGGCGCGCGAAAAGCTCTCCGGCTTCATGCCGAGGCGGCTGGCAATCAGCGCTTTTTCGTAAGGCAACTCGACGACGCACGCCCCTTGGCGGGTGCGGCACTGCTTGATCAGGAAGTCAGCGATCCGTTGCGGCGCGGAGAGCAGCTTGATCTGCTCGATCTGCTCGACGAGGTGCTTCAGCTGGTGCGATGCCGAGGCCAGCATCGATAGTGCAAGATCGGGATTTTCGCGAATCTTCCGGCGCAAGGCTTCGCCGTCGATTTTCAGCAGGCGCGAGGGCGCGACGACCTCTGCATTGACCGGATATTTGCCGCCGAGGAACATCGCTGCCTCGGCGAATGTCTCCCCGCGGCGAAACACGCCGACGACCGCCTCGCCCCCCTCCGGCGTAATCCGGGCAACTTTCACCCAGCCATCGAGAATAACGTAGAAGGCGCTGGCAGGATCGCCCTGCTGAAAGAGCAAGGCGCCTTTCTCGTAGCCCCGCGGACCTGTCGAACCCACGAGACTGACCGTGACGTCCATGGGCATGGCCCCGAACAGTGGCGTCGATCTCACGACCTGCCAGTCGTCGGGTTCCATCAATGGGGTGCCGCGGACCACCTGTCCACACTCCACCGCTCCCTCCCGAGCCGTTGCGCTGTAGAGTCTAGCGCCAAGGGTTTGCGCCGCAATGGAGTGTTTGACTTTGATGAGGATCAAAGTTCTTGCGCGCAGAGAGCATGGAATTCAAGCAGGTCTGGGGATTTTCTTTGTGACGCGCCCATCGCTGCGCGATTACGAGACGAGCTCCACGCCAGCAACGCCATGGAGGAATCCGTTGGAAAGCTTGGCGTCGGGAACGAGACCTCGCACCTCCTCCATCGCGACGCCCGGCTCGCAACGGCCATCGGCGACATCGCGATAAAGCCTGCTGACGGCCACCATGTCGCAGGTGTGCGGAGAGAGCCGGAAGCTGGAGACACGTGCCTCCAGCAGTTGAGGAATATCTTGAATAAGGCACGTATAGCTTCGCGAAAGGGTCTGGACGCCATTGACGGTCAGGAATGCCTGTCCGTCGAGCGTATCGACATCGAGGCCGTCGGGATCCTCTCCGCAGACGAACTGGCAGCCGTCCTTGGTGAGACCGTGCAGGCGCGCATGATAGCAGCGGGCAGAAATTGCGAGCGGGCTGCGGCCGAATGCGAAGACCTCGACCGCCACGTTCGCGTTCGCTGCCGCAATGCATCGGATGGAGGCGAGCGGCAGCTCTGGTGGCAGGCAGACAGCGCGCGCGCCGCGGCGCGCCAAATAGGCCAGCATCGGCTCGTTGTAAGTATTTATGAAGGGGCCGATGACGTGCGGCCGCCCGTCGAGGTGCGAGAGGGTCGAGATGTCGTTGACCTCGATCAGCTGGTCGAAGCCTGA
>JAEVZQ010000035.1 GCA_023392135.1 Pseudomonadota bacterium
AAGGAGGCATTTCCTGATGCTCTGGACATGCTGCTGATCTGCGTGCAGGCAGGCATGTCCATCGAAGCGGCATTCGGAAAAATCGCCAAGGAGATTTCGAGCCAATCGATCGAGCTTGCGGAAGAATTCAGCCTCACGACGGCTGAGCTCTCGTACCTGCAGGAGCGGCGCCAGGCGTATGAAAACCTCGGCAAGCGCACGGGCATTGGCGGCATCAAGGCTGTGGCTACGGCGCTGATCCAGGCTGAGCGCTACGGTACGCCGGTCGGACAGGCGCTCCGCGTGATGGCGAAAGAAAACCGCGATATGCGCATGTCGGAAGCCGAAAAGAAGGCGGCCGCTCTGCCGCCCAAGCTGACTGTTCCGATGATCATTTTCTTCCTGCCCGTATTGTTCGTGGTCATACTCGGCCCGGCCATCATTCAGGTTATGAAGCTGGGCTGATCACGCGATCGAGCAGCACTTCAGAATTTCTGAACCATGCGCGAAACGAGATTCGCGCTGGCTCGCCCCTTACCGGTAGCGCCGGGCGGCAGCAACGCGCGTCGACCAGCCATCAGCTATGGCGTCCTGGGTGGCAACATCGCGCACGGATGAGCGCAGTGCCGGGCCCTTTGCCCGGTTATAGGCTTCCGAAGGGTTACTCAGGGCAAACCGGGCTTGCTCTGCCTCGGCTGACTTGCCTTGCAAATTCAGGACGAGTGCGAGGTTCTGGTGCACTTTCGGGTCCGCATCCGGATCGGCAGCGGCACGTCGCAGCAATGGCTCTGCCGGTCCTGGCTGTCCGTCGGCGGCCAGCGCCATCGCCAGATTATTGACAAGGGACGGCTGATCCGGAGCGAGCTGCAGGGCGCGCTCGTAATAGGGGATGGCGCCCTTGTAGTCGCCCTGCTAGGCCAGGACGGTGCCCTGGGCGGAGATTACGCGCCAATCCGGATTTTGCGGATCGTAGGCGTTGGCCAGCAGCTTCTGCGCCAACCCGACCTGACCGAATTCAAGAGCAAGCCGTCCGTATTCTGAGGCAAAATCCGGGTCGTTGGCGTGGTAGATCGAGGCCTGCTGAAGGACGCTGAGTGCGGTCTTCTTCTGGCCGGCGGCCTTCAGATTCAACACGTAGCTGATGGCCGCCGTCTTGTCGCGCGGGTTCTGAGAAAACTGGTTCCCCCAGTGGGCGATGGCCTTCTCGAGTTCAGAACGCGAATCCTATTGCTGCTGATAGGCGAGTGTGCGTCCTGAACTCTGATCCAGGCCAAGCTGGGGTGCGCCCGTATGCGCGCACGCGCCCATGAGGAGGCTGGCCGAAAGCGACAGCAAAGTTCCGCAACGTGTCGATGACTGTCCGGGCGCAGCGCGCCCGTGCCCCCTCGGCATTGAAGTCTCCCCTGATTCCAGCGAGCGGCGCTCGTTGCACGGCTCGGGTCCCCAATGGTCCAATGTGATGAACAGGGGTCAAAAAACGATTAATTGCCGTGCCGGATCGGGGAGTCCTTGGAGCCTATAGGCAAGATGTCCCGAAACTTACAGCCGAACCTCGCCGGTGCAGGTGGACAGTCCGAGCGCGAAGCTGTCGTCGGTGCGCTGAAGCAGATGCGTGCAGGTCGCGACTGCCTCAAACGTGAACTGCTGTTCCTCGCTGTCCTCCCCAGCAAGGTCAATGCTGAATCGTTCCGTCCATTCGACTGTGGCGGTCGCCGCGTCTGGTCCGTGGGGCACGACTTCGTTGACGGCCACTTCGAGGGAATAATCACTGATCCCCTGCTGCTGCTGAAAGGCGCTCGCGAAAAATGGACTGAGGCGCCTGAGGTCGCTCTTGCCGAGAGTCATCTCGGCAAAGCCCTTGCGGCTGCCGTCTGTGACGATCGTGATGCTGGCCTGCCAGACAGCACCGTCGGCGACATTGCGTTCGATCCATTCATCCAAGCGGCCGAAATCCTGCTGGCCCACGATTTCCGTGGCTTCCTGCTGCAGTTGGCGGAAATAGGCATCGGCCTCTTGCGCCGTGACTTCGTTTTGCTGGCCGCTTGCTCCGGTCGCCGAGATGGCCAGCGCGAGCGCCGCGATTGCGAGTGTCGAGCGGGTGAAGTCGCGCATGCTCGTGCCTCCGGGTTTGGTCGCCTAATCACTCCCGTAAACCGCATCGACGGGATGCGGTTCACCGAGGCGACTGCCGAGGTCAGCTCAACTCGCGAATCCGGAACGGCAGGCCGCCCTTCGGCGTGAGCGTCACCGTGCCGTTGATGCCGGGTGGCTCCTTGCCGACGTACTCGGGCCGGAAGCGGCGCAGCAGGATGGACAGGGCCAGCGTGTTCTCCACCTGGCTCATGGCGCCGCCGATGCAGGAGCGCTTGCCCGCGCCGAACGGCAGGTAGGTGTACTTCACGCGCTTCTTTGCAGCATCGCCCATCCAGCGCTCCGGCCGGAACTCCTCCGGCGCGTCCCAATACTTCGGGCTGTGGTGGACGCCGTAGGCGAACATCACGACGCGGTCGCCCGGCCGGATCTCTCGTCCGCCGATTTCGTCGTGCTGGGTGGCGACACGGATAAGGCCCCAGATCGGCGGATAAATGCGCATCGTCTCCTGGATGACAGCGCGCGTATAGGCGAGCCCTGAATAGTCGGCGGCCGTCGGGTCGCGATCGCCGTAGGTCGCCTCGCCCTCGCGGCGAATGCGCTCCGCCGCCTCCGGATACCGCGACGTGAGATAGAGAGACCAGGCCAGTGTCAGCGCCGTCGTCTCCGTGCCGGCCCATAGGTACTGCTTCATCTCGTCGACCGCCTGAGCCCGGTCGAACTCCGGTACGTTGGGATCGGCGACTGCCTGCTCGATCATGGTCAGGAGGGTGCGCTCGCGCTGCTCGCGCGGGTCGCTCCCCATGACGATGTCGGGTACGCCGCCCCACACCTCGAGCGCCTTGGCGGTGTCCTCCTCGGTGATCTCGAATTCCTCGCCCGCCACCTTCTTCAGGCGGATGGCCTTATGGTTCATCACGTCGGTGTAAGTCTTCACGCACTTGAAGACGAAGTGCGGATTGAACGGCATGTTGCGGTCGAACAATGCTTTGCAGATCATGTCCGCGGCGAGCGTCCACGTCTGCTCGACCATCTCGATCGTCTCGCCGGACTGGGCCAACCGGCGCCAGTTCTCCATCTTGGTGCGGATGGCGGCTAGGAAGTAAGGGATGTACTCGGCGAACATGTCCGGGTGGAACGCCGGCTGCTGGGGCGCCCGGATCTTCTGCCAGAGCTGTCCGTCCACGGTGATCATGGACTTGCCGAAGATCGGCTTGAGACCATCGAAGTATTTCGTATAGTTGTCCGCCTTGCTCACCAGAACATGCTTGAAGTGCTCGGGCTCTGTGAGAAGGACAATGCGCTGATCGGCTATATTTACGGCGATGACGTTGCCGTAGCGCTCCGCCATTTGCATCAGCGTGCGCATGGGATTGTCGGGATCACCTTTGAGCAGAGGTGTCAGCTTGAACCAGATCGAGCTCTGCTCGCCCAGCTGTTGAACGTGCGACGGCATCGGTGCGCTCATGGTCGAGTTCACTCCGCGAGTCTGGTCATCCGAACGCGAGTACAATTGAGGATGCTGGTTCGACCGAATCGGTTCTGGCGACCATTGTCTTCTTTTACATCATCCGACCGACGACGGCATCGGCAAGCGAACGCCGGCCAGAGATCTTCCTGCGTCGTACCACCAGCGCTCCGCATGGTCCACATTTCGCAATCGGCCCGCTTCACATTGGCGCGCCGTTCGCAAACGTGCTGTTACCTGCGTATCAAAGGGCTGGCGAGAAGAGCTGAGCCGTCTGGTTAACCGTTCTGTCCGTAACGACGCGCCCACCTTCGAGGCGCGCCGATCCCGAGGCGACGAGGCGCAGGGCGTGCGGATAGAGCTTATGCTCAGCAGTGAGGATTCTGGCTGCGAGAGTGTCGGGCGTATCGCCATCAGCCACCGGCACGGCAGCCTGAGCGATAATGGGGCCCGAATCCATTTCAGGCTCCACAAAGTGCACGGTGCAACCGGCGATCCTGACACCAGCCGCGAGGGCCTGCGCGTGCGCATCGAGGCCTTTGAATGCTGGCAGGAGTGACGGGTGGATGTTGAGCATGCGTCCGCGCCACTTTCCGACGAAGCCGGCTGTCATGAGCCGCATGAACCCCGCGCAGCAGACCAGATCGACTCGGGCCGACATCAGTGCTTCGTGCAGAGCCGAATCGAAATTCTCTCGGCCAGCATAAGCTCTATGATCGATGGCCTTGATGGGGAGGGCCTGAGCGGCAGCCAAAGCGAGGCCGGGGGCTGCTGGCCGGTTCGAGACGACAGTGACGATCTCGGCCGGGTAGTCGGGTTCGCGCGCGGCCTCGACCAGCGACATCATGTTCGAGCCGCGGCCGGAGATCAGGATGCCGACGCGCTTTTTGCGCATGGTTCCGTCCGATCAAAATGCATCTGCGA
>JAEVZQ010000341.1 GCA_023392135.1 Pseudomonadota bacterium
CCTCATCGATGCCGAGACGGAAGCCCAACGGAAACAGGCCGTCCGCCAGACCGGGGGTGCGCTCGCCGAGCTCTACGACGGTTGGCGCGCGTCACTTCTGGAAGCACTTGCGCTGGTCGAAGCGGGGATCGACTTTTCGGATGAGGGGGACGTCGCCGCCACGACTTTCGAGCAGGCGGTGCCGATCGTGCGCACTCTCGAGAATGCAGTAGGCCGCCACTTGGCAGACGGGCACCGGGGCGAGATCCTTCGCGAGGGCTTTCACGTCGTGCTGGCGGGGCCGCCCAATGTCGGCAAGTCCAGCCTCCTGAACGCACTCGCTCGCCGGGATGCGGCCATCGTCTCAGAAGAGGCCGGCACGACGCGGGATGTCATCGAGGTGCGGCTCGATCTCGAAGGCCTGCCGGTGATCATCAGTGATACCGCCGGCATCCGCGAGGCGACGGGTGTTGTCGAGCGTGAGGGGATCCGCCGGACCCTGGCTCGAACGCGGGATGCCGACCTGGTCCTGTGGCTCATGGATGCCACTGCGCCAGAGCCTCATCTCCCCTCCGATCTTGCCGACATGGCAGACCGGACACTGTGGGTCACCAACAAGGCAGACCTGCGCGCCGGAAGCTGGCCAGAGACATTGCCGGACGACATGTTGGTCGTATCAGCTCTGACCGGACATGGGATCGACGAGCTCACACAGCGGGTGGCGGCGATCGCCCGCGAGCGGATCGCACCGGGCGAGCATCCCGGCATCACTCTCGAACGGCACAGGCGGAATCTGACGGAATGTCACCAGGCGCTCATCGCCTTCGTCGAAGGCAGTCCCTGGCAGTTGGAGCTGCGAGCCGAGGATTTACGCATCGCCGCCAACGCTCTTGGCCGGCTTACTGGGCGCATCGATCCGGAGCAGGTACTGGATCAGATTTTCGGCCGCTTTTGCATCGGAAAGTAGAGGTAAATCCGGATGTTTCACGTGATACTTCACGCCCGGTTCCAGAAACCTTACGCAAAAGCCTGGATTACTGTCGTCGGCAGCATTTCTAAAGTGATCTCGCGATGAGCCGTGTCCTTTGCGCGGGAAGTTACAGCACTGTACTTCCCAGCAAATGTTTCCCTCGGCTAATGTACCACCCACTCAACGATAGCACCTCACATCCCAAGAACCGATGAACCCACAAAACTATGATGTCATTGTCGTTGGCGGCGGTCACGCCGGTACCGAGGCCGCAGCCGTAGCGGCGCGCATGGGCGCGCGCACCGGCCTCGTGACACACAAGTTTGCAACCATCGGCGAGATGTCCTGCAACCCAGCCATCGGCGGATTGGGCAAGGGCCACCTTGTTCGCGAAATCGATGCGCTCGATGGACTGATGGGTCGCGTCACCGACGACGCCGGAATCCAGTTCCGCCTGCTCAACCGGTCGAAGGGTCCTGCCGTCCAGGGCCCGCGGGCTCAGGCGGATCGGAGCCTCTATCGCAAAGCGATGCAGCGAGCCATTCGCGCGACCAAAGGCCTTGAGATTATCGAATGTGGGGTTGACGATCTCATCGTTGAGAACGGGATCGTTCAGGGCGTTGTGCTTGCGGATGGCCGCGAGCTCCGGGCGGGCGCTGTCGTCCTAACCACCGGTACCTTCCTCCGGGGCCTCATTCACATGGGTGAGGTTCAAATCCCAGCAGGCCGTGTCGGGGAGGCGCCGGCTGTCAAGCTTGCTGAGAGGTTGGCGGCCCTGGGCTTCAGGCTCGGCTGTCTGAAAACGGGCACGCCAGCGCGTCTGCTGCGTGGCTCGATCGATTGGGATCGTTTGGACATCCAGCCCGGTGATGATCCGCCGGTGCCATTCTCCTTCCTTACCGAGCGGATCACCACGCCGCAGGTCGTTTGCCACATCACGACAACGACGGAAGCGACGCACGCCATCATTCGCGCCAATCTGGGCCGTTCGCCAATGTACACCGGGCAGATCGGCAGCATCGGGCCGCGCTACTGCCCGTCGATCGAGGACAAGGTGGTCCGGTTTGCGGACCGCACGGCGCATCAGGTGTTTCTGGAGCCCGAAGGTCTTGACGACGACACGATCTATCCGAACGGCGTGTCGACGTCGCTGCCCGAAGAGGTGCAGATCGCGTTTCTCAGGACAATTCCAGGGCTCGAGAATGTCGTCATCAAGCGACCAGGATATGCCATCGAGTACGACTACGTCGATCCGAGGGAGCTTCTACCCACGCTCGAAACCAAGCGATTGCCGGGCCTGTTCCTGGCCGGGCAGATCAACGGCACGACGGGTTATGAGGAAGCGGGCGCTCAAGGGATCGCGGCCGGCATCAATGCAGCCCTGAAGGCGGGCGGCAGTGCTCAGTCGTTCGTCGTCTCTCGCACGGAGGGCTACATGGGCGTGATGATCGACGACCTCATAACGCGGGGCGTCACCGAGCCGTATCGCATGTTCACGTCCCGCGCGGAGTACCGTCTCAAGCTCCGTGCCGATAATGCTGATCAACGGCTGACGCCCGCAGGCTTGCGGATCGGCTGTGTCGGACGGCTTCGAGAGGGGGCGTTTTCGAGGAAGCAGCACGCGCTCGCAGATGGCCGAGCGCTGCTCGAGGCTCTGACGCTGACGCCCAACGAGGCGGGACGGCACGGGCTGGAGATCAATCGGGATGGCAGGCGGCGGTCGGCGTTCGAGCTGATGGCCTATCCGGAGATGTCACTGGAACGGCTCTCTGCGGTCTGGCCGGAAATCAGGGGGCTCGAGCCGAAGATCGCTTCCCAACTCGAGGTCGACGCGCGTTACGCATCTTACGTAAAGCGGCAAGCTGAGGATGTGGAAGCGCTGAAGCGGGACGAGGCCGTGGCAATCCCCCTCGATTTCGATTTCGGTAGTCTACCTGGTCTCTCCAACGAAGTGCGCCATAAGCTGAAACTGCACCGGCCCGCGACCTTGGCCCA
>JAEVZQ010000060.1 GCA_023392135.1 Pseudomonadota bacterium
GTGTCAAGGCCATGCTGAGCCAATCGTTTCTGAAGCTCCTCACGTTCCGCCCGCGCAAGCGGCCTGTCCGCCTCCGGCCAGGGGCCGTGGATCGGCTCAGCGCCAGCAATCCGGTCGGCCAGGTGGCCAACTGCGAGCGCATAGGCCTCCGCAGGATTATACCGCAGAATGGCCCTGAAGTTCCCCGTCACCAAGAATGCAGGCCCCTGCGCGCCTGCGGGCAGAATGAGCTGGAGCGTCGAGACCGTGTCGCGGACTGCCACACCACCGGGTCGCGAGACCCCGAGACGCCGCCAGAACGAAGCCGGCTTTGCCTGGCCCGGCGCGGACAGCCTGTAGTCGAACCGCTCCGGCAGGACCACCTCGAACCCCCAAGGGTCCTCCATGCGCCAGCCGAAGGCCTTCAGGTAGTTGGCGGTCGATGCGAGGCCATCCGGAACACTGTCCCAGATGTCGCGTCGGCCATCCCCATCGAAGTCGACGGCCCGGTCGTGGTAGGTGGTCGGCATCAATTGCGTGTGTCCCATGGCGCCGGCCCAGGAGCCGGTCATGCGTTCGGGTGGGATGTCTCCCCGCTGTACGATCCGCAAAGCCGCAATGAACTCGCGCCGCCAGAAATCCGGACGGCGCTCATCGCCTGCCGCAAGGGTGGCGAGGGATCGGATGACGTTGCGCTCTCCCTGGGCGGTGCCGAAGTTCGATTCCACGCCCCAGATCGGCAGCACGACGTGCCGATCCACACCATAGGCCCGCTCGATGGCCGCAAACGTGTCCCCATACTCGACGAGCTTCTGCAGCCCGGCGGCAACCCGTGCATCGCTGACGAGACCCGAAAGATACTCCCAGACCGGCTTGACGAACTCGGGCTGCGAGGCAGACCGCATCAGCACCTGCGGATCGGCCTCCAGCCCGCGCGTTGCCCGGTCGAAGGTCGCCGCGCTCACCCCTGCTCTCAGGGCCTCGGGCCTTACCTGCTGTAGGAAGGGGCGCAAATCCACTGTGGGAGCGATTTGAGCTTCAGACGTTTCACCAGTCGCAGAGCCAGCCATGAGCGCCATTATCAACACCAGTCCTGAAAGGACTTTTGACACCATTACAGACACTCTCGCCTCCCTCATGGGGCTACAGCAGACCGGAGGTGGCGCAGCAGCTCCCTCGTCGGCCAGCAATCGACTTTCAAGCGGTTGTCGCGCTGGAATTTACCGATCTGCCAGCGCGTGAAGGACCCTACCTTGCCGTCGACATCGCCGATGGCATAGCCCAGCTCTTTCAACCTCCGCTGGATCTCTTCCACATCTCTTGCCGGAAGTTGCGCGATATTCTGCCACGGCGTTTCGAAGTCGCCGCCGCCCGCGATCCGATCCGCAAGGTTGCCGACGAAGACGGCATAGAGGTCCGACATGTTGTAGCGGCGAATGACGCGATAGTTCTCGAGCACCAGGAAAGCCGGCCCGTAGGCGCCGCCCGGCGCCATCAGGTAGGCTTCCGACTCACGAACATGGTCCGGAAATTGCCGGTCGAATGTGCGCACCACGCCCGTGGCCATCCACTTTGAGAGCGGACGTGCGTTGTCCGGCCCTTCCAGCGCGCAATCGACCGATTGGGGAAGCCGCACCTCGTAGCCCCAGGTCTGGCCGTTCACCCAGCCCTTGCCCTGAAGCTGGCGGGCGATCGTGGCGAGCGCATCGGGTATCGAGGTCCAGATATCTTTTCGGCCATCGCCGTCCAGATCGTAGGACCACCGATGAAACTCCGACGGCATCAGCTGCGGCAGGCCAATCGCGCCAGCCCACGACGAGCGCATCTGATCAATTGAGGCAGAACCCTCGTCGATGAGCTTCAGTGCATGGAGAAGCTCGGTGCGGAACATCTCCTTGCGGCGGCCGACAAAGGCCTGAGTTGCGAGGGCGCGAATGGCGTAATGTGGCAGCTGATGGCTGCCATAGGCGGTTTCGCGGCCCCAGATCGCCAGCACGGCCTCACCCTCGACGCCGAACTTGCTCTCGATCTCTTTCAGCGTTTCGGAGTGCTCGGCGCGAAGTGCCCGCCCGGCTACGGCAAGGCGGGCCAGTTGCCTGCTGTTGATATAGGCCTGCGGAGGCCTCGTGAACTCAGCTTGGCCGCGCGGTTTCTGCGGCCGTCCGGGAATGATGAGATCGGGTAGCCTCAGGTCGGGCTCGACGTTCCGAAGAGCTGCAGCGAAGGTCTGGCGGGAGACTCCGAAGGCCTCCGCCTCGGGCCAAAGCTCGGCCAACCAGGCCTTGAATGATTCATCCGCCTTCGCCGCATGCACAGGACCAGCTAATGCCACGAACAGCGCTGACAACGCCGGAAGGACGTTCTGACCGAACCATCCGCTGAATCGTCCCGCTGTGCCCGGCCGGACGGCAGCGCTTGCCATCGGCCCACCTCCCTAGCTGCCACACCGCACATCACGCGGACGCTTCACCTCCGCGTGGCCAAATCACCTCGACCTCTGAATTTCACGATTTTCTCGGCAATAATGGGGCTGCTGCCCGCTCGAGGACGCATCGGGAGCTGGATCGCCATGCCGGTCCGGACACGACTTCCCACAGGTTCCGGGACTTCACAGCACGGTTGTGCTAGTAGGCAACCGTGGGTTTGCGGCTGGCTCCAGCACGATGCTGGAGTTCAGCCAGCCCCGCCGCCCGACGATTTCCTCTATCTCTCCAAGGCCGTGATCTTGCCACAACTTCCGTGAGTTAACCCGAAAGGCGCCGATCGGCAGGCAATCCCCTCGATGCTCCCGATCCCGGTATGCCGGCCAGCAGCTTCGGAGTCCTGCATGACAAGCCCCAGAAAACCCATTCGCAAGGCGGTGTTCCCAGTCGCAGGACTGGGCACGCGTTTCCTGCCGGCGACCAAGGCGATACCGAAGGAGATGCTTCCCGTCGTCGACCGCCCGGTCATCCAGCACGTCGTCGACGAAGCCCGCGCGGCAGGCATCGAGCACCTCGTCTTCGTCACGGGCCGCAACAAGGCGGTCATCGAGGACCATTTCGACAGCGCCTACGAGCAGGAGCGTACGCTTGCCGAGCGGGGCAAGACCAAGGACCTCGAGCAGCTTCAGCGCGAGTTGCCTGGAGCTGGTCAGACGAGCTTCACCCGCCAGCAGGCGCCGCTGGGGCTTGGACACGCGGTATGGTGCGCGCGCGAGATCGTCGGGGACGAGCCCTTCGCGCTGCTGCTGCCCGACATGCTGCACCACGGAGACCCACCGTGCCTAGCGGAAATGATTGCGGCATACGCAGAGCATGGAGGCAATCACGTCGCCGTTGCTCCGGTGCCTGAGGATCAGACTCACCTCTACGGCATCGTCGGCGTGGAGGATCGCTCGGCAAAGGTTTCCCGCATCACCTCCATGGTCGAGAAGCCGCCGCCCGGCACGGCACCTTCCAACCTGCACATCTCGGGGCGCTACATTCTGCAACCGGAGATATTTGGCCTACTCGAGAAACAGGAGCGCGGCGCGGGTGGAGAAATTCAGCTCACCGACTCCATGCTGAAGCTCGGCGAGCAACTGGGCCAGCCCTTCTATGCCGTCCGCTTCGACGGCAAGATCTACGACTGCGGCTCGAAGATCGGCTTTCTGGCGGCGAACGTCGCGTACGCGCTCGATCGTGCCGACCTGGGCGCCGCCTTGAAATCGGAGCTCGATATCCTGTGCCGAACGTGAGCTGGAGACAGAGCCTTACCGGACGGGGCGTAGCATATCCTTGGCGGCCAGCAGGCCGCCGCCTGTGATGAGGCGAACGTCAGCGCCGCGAGTTGGAAGGGCGGAACCGCGCCCGACAGCGTGGTGAGCAGCGCCAGCAGCGACCAGCTCAGCGCGGCGATGAACCCTACCAGCCTTGCGCGGCCGCGCAACGCTGGCCGCGAGCAGAGCCGTCACGCCACACCATACTTCCGGAACCAAGCCAGCATGCGTGACCAGCCGTCCTTCGCAGGTCCCGCGCGGTAGCTCGGCCGGTAGTCGGCGTTGAAGGCATGCGGAGTGTCGGGATAGACGATCATCTCGCACGTCTTGCCGGCCGCCTCGCAAGCAGACCGCATCTGCTCGACCGTTGCGACCGGGATACTCTGGTCGGCAGCCCCGTAGAGCCCCAGCACCGGCGCCTTCAACTCGGCCGCGATGTCGATCGGGTGGCGCGGTGTCAGATCGCTCCTGTCTCCGGCAAGCCGGCCATACCAGGCGACCCCAGACTTGAGGTCCGGATTGTGGGCGGCGTAGAGCCAGACGATCCGCCCGCCCCAGCAGAAGCCGGTGATGGCCAGCCGGTTCGTATCGGCTTTGCCCGAAGCACGCGCATGCGCGACAGCGGCATCGAGATCGCCCATCACCTGGGCGTCGGGCACCCTGGCGA
>JAEVZQ010000133.1 GCA_023392135.1 Pseudomonadota bacterium
GGGTCGGGGTGAGGGGGTTCCGCCAGTAGCGAGCGTTGCAACCCCTCACCCGGCCCTTCGGGCCGACCTCTCCCCATGGGAAAGGTGAAGGGAGTAATCGCGGCTGCCGTTTACACCTAATTCAGAAAAGCTTTAACGTGCCGACGAGGGCCAGATGGCTCATGCCATCAGCAGCACAATTGGCGGGCAAGCGAGGCAAGTCTCGACTGTGCGCCACTGATCCGACACAAGGCTGAAGGGCCTGCCATACATGAGGCGCGTATTCCGCTTGCTGCAACCACGACTGTGGCGGTGGGAACCATATTGCTATCCAACGCTCTTAATCGCTTCGGGAGCTGATTCTGATTGGCTGGCGCCGTGTACGAAATCGTGAAAGTCTAAGCCAGCTTTAGGGCTGGTGCAGCAAGAGGGATTCGAACCCCCGACCCCATCTTTACGAATGATGTGCTCTACCGACTGAGCTATTGCGGCGGATCAGGACGGGGCAGGCATATACTCACTTGGCCTGTCTTGGCAAGTCCGCTGGACCTCTGAGCGCAGTCCCGCGGGCTCAGGCTGAGCCCTTGAGCGGCAGGTGAAAACCGACGCCTGAGCCCCGCACGTCCTCCTCGCCATCCGCCTCGGGGCCGGGGTCGTCGGGAGCCCGCGGTGGCACGAAGATGCGCGGCTCGACCGGGCGCGTGCGCGTACGGAAGGGCTGTGGATAGGTTTTGATGCCCGATTGCGCGGGCGCAGGCTCGCGGACCACGGGGGTGCGTTCCGCTTCCGGCTGAATGGCTTTCGCTGCGGCGGCTTCGGGGGTCGGCTTCTGAGATTGCTTTGCCGACGCGGAGGAGCTTTCAGTAATGCCGGCCGGCTTCGTCGCCTCCGATTTCGTGGTGGGCGGCGCAGCCACATCGGCAGCTGCTTCGGCAGGCCCCTGCGGCAGTGGCGCTGTCGCGTGCTTGGCCTCTGCGGGGCGGGCCGCCGGCTTAGGACGTGCAGCAGGCTCGTGCTCCTGCGGCGGTTCGGACTCTGGTTTGGCGGGCGCTGCCGAGGCCAGCGGAGCAGGCGTTGACGCGGCTTCGGGGCTGGCCGGCTTGACCTCCTCCACGACTTCGGCGTCTGTTGCCCGCTGCTTCTCCGCCACCGGCGTCGTTGATGGGGCGTCGATCACCTGGCCTTGCGGGATTGCCTCCGCCTGGGGATGGAGGTTCACGAGCTCTTCGAGCTTCTGGCTGAGCAGGGTCGCCTCGGAAGCATTCACGGCCTCGACGGGCACACGCCATTGGAAGGCGTCCAGCGTGCCCGTCACGGGCGATGTCGGTGCCCACTTCTCCGAGACGACACCATCGGCCGTCCATGCGGGATCGCGCGGAGCACTGACAGCACGCGCCAGCCACTCGCGGACGCGGCCCCTGTCGCCCTGCTGCTCGGCCTCGATGCGCGCCATGAGCGTGCAGGTGCGCTGGGTCGGAGCGTTGGCGAGCAACGGCTGCAAGACATGCCGGGCAGTCGCCCAGTCCTGGGCCTCGATGGCCGATGTCGCCACGGCAATCGCGCTCTCCATGGAATGCGGCCGCAGTGCTGCGAGCTGCCTCACCCGGTCGAGCCGGTCGCGCGGGCTGTCGCCGATGCGCGCGTAGGCGTATGCGACGGCGATATCCGGATGCGGCGCGCGCTTCCACGTGCGCTGCAAAACCCTTGCCGTGCGGCGGATATTGCCCTTCGCCGCGAGCACCCGGCCGGCGATAGCCGCTGCGGGTACGAGGTCCGGCGCAAGATTGTGGGCCTCGAGTGCCAGGTTCATGGCGCGCTCGGGATCGGTCTCCTCCAGCTCCTGTGCCTGGGCGGTGAGGAGCACGGCCCGCCGCCGGTCGGCCACAGCGCGTTCGATGTTGTGATGGCGCTTCGCAACCGCAAGCGTTTCCAGCGCGCCGGCCCAGTCGCCCTTCCGGCACTGAATGTCGAACAGCGCTTCGACGGGCCAGCTGAGCTTCGGGTTCAGCACCATGGCGCGCTCGGCGAACTGGCGCGCCGCCTCCTGCTCGCCCTCGCGCTCGGCTTCCAGGAACAGGCCACGCAGGCCAAGCTGCTCGGTGTCGGGGGAGGCGAGCATCGCCTCGAAGATTCTCCTGGAGGTTGCGCGGTCGCCGGAAAGTTGGGCGGCCTGCGCGCGCAGGAGGTGCGTCAACGGCTCGTTCGGCAGCGACTTGCGCGCCTGGATGGCATAGCGGGTCGCGAGCGTGCGGTCGCCGGCGCCGATCGCGATCATGCCGCTCGACAGTGCCTCTAGCCCGCGCTTCTGACGGCGCCGGTTGAAGAAGCTGCCGATCGCCGCCGGGCTGTGCCAGATCTGGCGCAGAACGGACCACAACACGACGGTCAGGCCCAGCAGCACCGCGAGGATGACGATGGCGCGGAAGACGCTCGTCTCGATCTCGTAGCCCTGCCAGTTCACGACCAGGCTGCCTGGCCGGTCGGCGAGCCATGACAGGCCGAAGGCGAGCGCCGCGACGGCTAGAAGAAACAGAACCAGACGCAGCATCAGTTGGTCCTCTTCTCGACAGGTGCCTGGCCGCTGAGGGAGGCCTTGAGCTGATCCTCGACGCTGGCGAGCGCGCGATCGACCGCGGCTCGTGCCTCGACCTTGGCGAGCCAAGCCTCGGCCGGCTCCAGGGCTTCGGGTGGAAGCTGCTTCGACTGGTCGAGAACTTCCGTGAACTTGCCTTCGGCGAGTGCCTGCTCCATGCGGCCGACGATCGCCTCGACGCTCGTGTCGTCCGGACTGTGCTCGACCCGGCGGACGCGGACGATCGACTTCGCGCCCATCAGCAGCCGGTCCAGTGCGGAGGCATCAGCTGGCACGGTTGCGGCGTCGATCATGGCGTTGGCGACGGGGCGGAACTCCTGCTGCAATTCCGCGAGTGTCGGCACGCCCTCGTCCTTGTAGCTCTCGAGGACAGCCAGATCGATCTTGCCGGCGCTGATGCGCCTCAGCTCGGCAAGCTCGGCGGCGTAGCTGCCGCCACGATCCAAAGCGCGCTTCAGGTTTCCGAGCTCGAGCGCAAGGACGATGCGTTCTGCGTTGGCGCGGCGATCCTCCTCGCTGCGAACCACGGACTGGACGTTCTGCTCGAGCGCCGCAACGCGTCCTTCGACCGGTGACACGGCCGCGGTGACGTCCTGGG
>JAEVZQ010000360.1 GCA_023392135.1 Pseudomonadota bacterium
GAAGGTCGGACCGCCCGAGTTGCCGCGGTTCACGGCTGCGTCGATTTGCATGAAATCATAGGGTCCCGAGCCGATATCACGCGAGAGCGCCGAGACGATGCCCGCCGTCACGGTGCCGCCGAGGCCGAACGGGTTGCCGACGGCCAGCACCCAGTCACCAACGCGGGGAGGTGCAGACGCAAACTTCACGTATGGGAAGGTCTTGCCATTTGCCGCCTTCATCTTGAGAAGGGCGAGGTCCGTCCTCGGATCGGTGCCGACGACGTCGGCCTCGTACTTCTCCTGCTCCTCGAAGGAAACGGTGACCTTGCTGGCGCCGTCCACTACGTGATTGTTCGTCACCACGTAGCCGTCAGGAGAGATGAGGAAGCCGGAGCCAGTTGCTTGCCGCGGATTGGGCATCGGACGCTGGCCCGGCTGGCCCGGCGACGGCATGCGGAACTCGCGCGGAAGATTCTTGAAGAAGTCGTACAGCGGGTGGTCTTTGGGCAGGTTCGGGATGCCGTCGGGCGTGCCGCCGTCGTCATTGCGCGCGACACGCGGTTCCGCTTCGGTGACATTGACCCAGACTACGGCCGGCTTCACCCGCTCGACGATGTCGGCGAAGCAGAGCGGGGCCCTGCCGGGCATCGTGACGCCTGGGCCTTGCGCATTGACCTGCGCCTCTACAGGCAACGACGGTGAAACTGTCACCAGGGCAAGGGCACTGACACCGGCGAGTGCCGCCACCAGCGGCCCCCTCGCACGACGTGGCAGGCGAATGCGCGTGGTGCCGACTTTGTCGTTCTCGATCGACATACGAGGCTCCTTTCTTTCCAAGTCACTGATCGGACTTGTCCGAAAATGTAGGTTGCCTCGCCTTACAACGGTGTTTCTGGCGGATTAAATCTTCGTAAGGTTGGCCGCCTATCCCCGCACGCGAAAATGGGTCAGCGGTTGTCACCACCTGCTGAGCCTGCTTCGGAGCCTTCGGCGGTCAGTAGCGACCGCAGCTTCTCCTCTTCCTCGGTCGTCAGAGACCAGCCCGCTTCAGCAGGTCTGTTGCGGTTCGAGCCCGTCGCGTAGCGCACGAGAAGGACCCCCGCGCCAGCGAGAATGATCAGCGGCGTCAGCCATAAGAGGAGCGTGTGCGCATTGAACGGCGGCTTGAGCAGGACGAACGTGCCATAGCGGTCGACCAGAAATTGCTTCACCTCCGCGTCGCTGTCACCGGCCGCAAGGCGCTCCCGCAGCAGGATACGAAGATCACGTGCCAAGGGCGCATTCGAGTCGTCGATCGACTGGTTCTGGCAAACCAGGCAACGTAGCTCAGCCGACAGCTCGCGGGCCCGAGCCTCGAGCGCCGGGTCGGGCAGCATCTCGTCGGGCTCCACCGCGAGCGAAGCGGCCGCTGCGAGAAACAGAAACGGTATGATGAGGAGCCGCAGCAGGGCCCGGTACGGACGCGGCATGGCCCACCTCACTCTGCCGGAACGGCGCTGGCGCGCATGCGAGCCCGCTTTGGCGCACCAACCCGCAGGCGGCGATCCGACAGGGACAGCAGGCCGCCCAGGAACATCACCACGGCGCCGAGCCAGATGAAACGGACAAGCGGATTGAAATAGAGCCGCACCGCATATCCACCCGGGGAGCCCACCTGCTGATCGCCCAGCACGGTATAGAGGTCCCCGCGCCACGAGACGTGGATGCCGGCTTCGCTCGTCGGCTGCGGTGGCGCGTCGTACATCCGCTTCGATGGTGCGAGGCTGGTCACGGCATTGCCTCCGCGCTCCACCTCGAAGAAGCCGACTTCCTCGCGATAGTTCGGCCCGCGCTGCGGCGCTGCACCCTTGAATGTGAGTGTGTAGCCCGCAATTTCCACGCGATCTCCCGGTTTCATCACCAGGATACGTTCGCTCTGGTAGGCGCTGGTGGCGATGATACCGACCACCATCATGCCGACTCCGAAGTGCGCAACGGACATCCCGAAGCCGGCGCGCGGCAGGCCGGTGAGACGCCGCCAGCTTTCCGCCATCGACACCTGCCCCAGCTTGATGCGCGACGCGCATTCGCTCAGTGCACCCGCCATCACCCACACGCCGAGAGCGATGCCCAATGGCGCCAGCCATGGGCCACGATAGGCCACGGCATAAGCCGCGATAATCGCGAGCAAAGTCACTGCTGCCGCCGCCCATAGCCGCTGGGCGGCCGCGGCAAGATCGCCCCGCTTCCATGCCAGATAAGGTCCGAACGGCAGTGCCACGAGCAAGGGCAGCATCAGCGGCCCGAAGGTCGCGTCAAAAAAGGGTGCCCCAACGGAGATTTTGTCACCGGTGAACGATTCGAGCGCGAGGGGATAGAGCGTGCCGACCAGTACGGTGGCGCAGGCCGTCGTCAGCAGCAGGTTGTTGAGCACCAGGCTTCCCTCGCGGCTGATCGGCGCGAACAGGCCGCCTTGCCGGAGCTCTCCCACGCGCAGGGCGAACAGCGCGAGCGCCCCGCCGACGAACACAATGAGGATTCCCAAGATGAACACGCCCCGCGCCGGATCGACGGCGAACGCGTGCACCGAGGACAGCACGCCCGAACGCACGAGAAACGCGCCCATCAGGCTCAGCGAGAAGGTCAGGATGGCCAGTAGGATCGTCCAGACCTTGAGCGCCTCGCGCTTCTCCATGACAACGGCCGAATGCAGCAGCGCGGTGCCCGCGAGCCACGGCATGAAGGAGGCGTTCTCGACCGGATCCCAGAACCACCAGCCGCCCCAGCCGAGCTCATAGTAGGCCCACCATGACCCCATGGAGATGCCGAGCGTCAGCATCATCCAGGCGGCGAGCGTCCATGGCCGCACCCAGCGCGCCCAGGCGGCATCGATCCGGCCCTCGATCAGGGCGGCGATGGCAAAGGCGAATGCGATGGAGAAGCCGACGTAGCCCGCATAAAGAAATGGCGGATGGAAGGCGAGTGCGGGGTCTTGCAGGATCGGATTGAGGCCGAGCCCCTCCACGGGCGCCGGGACGAGGCGCTTGAACGGGTTCGAGGTCAGCACGATGAACAGTATGAAAGTGGCGGAGATCGCGCCATGCACCCCGAGCACGTTGGCTCTCAGGGTCTGCGGAAGTCTGCCACCAAATCCCGCAACCGCGGCGCCGAACATGGCGAGCGTCAGCACCCACAGCAGCATCGAGCCTTCGTGGTTCCCCCAGACGCCTGAGATCCGGTAGATCAGCGGCTTGGCGGAATGCGAGTTGAGGTAGACGTTCTCGACCGAAAAGTCGGACCACACGTAAGCATACGTCAGGCTCAGAAAGGCAGCGGCCACCAGCAGAAACTGGGTTACGACCGCAGGCGACCCGACAGCCATCAGGCGTTCGTTCCGAATGTGGGCGCCCCAAAGCGGTATCGTGGCCTGAACGAGGGCGACAGCCAGCGCCAGAACGAGTGCGAAATGTCCGATCTCGACGATCAATGGTCCGGTCCGTCCTCAGTTTGTGGCCGGCTGTTGCTTGCCCATGTGCTCCCAGACGCCCTTGTCTTTCAGAGCACCTGCCACCTCGGGCGGCATATAGTTCTCATCGTGCTTGGCAAGCACGGTATCGGCAAGGAACTTCCCGCTGGGATCGAGCCGGCCTTCGGTCACTACGCCTTGCCCTTCACGGAATAAATCCGGAAGGACGCCATGGTAGACGACGCTGATCGTTTTGACAGTGTCGGTGACACCGAACTCGACCGCCGCGCCCTCGCCACGGCGCACCGAACCTTCTGCAACGAGACCGCCCAGCCTGAACCGCTGCCCGGCCTCGATGCCCTTTTCGGTAATTTCGCTCGGCGTGTGGAAGAAGACGATCGAGTCGCGCAAGGCGAAAAGTACGAGGATGCTCGCAAGCCCGAGTAGTCCCACGCAGGCAAGGATCAGGACGGCGCGTCTTTGCTTCCGCGTCATTGACGTCTCACTCGCTCCTCACGAGTCCAGGCCCAGCTTGCGCGCCAGATCATCAAGCGCGGCAAGCGATGTCTCATCCCCAGCAAAAGCCTTGCGCGCTTTAACCAACGCGTCGTTGGCCTTGTCCTTCTGTCCGAGCACGGCATAGGCGCGCAGGAGACGCTGCCAGCCGGCCAGATCCTGGCTTTCGGTTTCGAGGCGCTGGGCGAGCCCATCCACCATCTGCTGAATCATTGCGGCCCGCTCCTCGGGCGCGAGCTTTCCAGCCGCTGAAACATCCTGCTCGCTCGGACCACGCTCGCCGACAGACGGACTATCGCCTGTGCGCTTCTGCGTCAGCATGGCGATGCGCTGCTCGATGGGCGCTCGCCAGTCTGCATCCGCTGGGGCGTCCGCGACCAGCTTGCGATAATCCTCGAGCGCAGCGTCGATATCGCCATCCTGCTCTTTGGCGAGCGCGAGCCAGAACCGGGGCTCCGGCCGCGACGGCTCCAGCTCCGAAAGCCGTTGAAAGGCCCGCCGCGCATTCTCCGTTACGATGCCGTTCTTGGAGAAGACCTGCGCCTCACCCAAGCCAGCGAGCCGGCTTGGCGACTCACCCAGAAGCCGGATGGCGTTCTGATAGGCCTGCGCGGCGTCGTCGAACCGGCCCTGCCGAAAATAAACGGGAGCGATCACATCCCACCCCTGCCCGTCTTCCGGCTGTGCTCTCAGCCGCTCCTCGACCCTGGCTACGAGCGTTTCGATCGTCGCCTTGTCCGCCGAAGCAGCAACGCGCTCGGCATGAGGCCGCCCCGGCAGACCCGGCGACCCATAGGCTAGATAGAGGGCCAGTGATATCGCCGGCACCAGGATGGTCGCCGCGACGAAGGCCATTCTCGCGGCTGTCAGTCCTCGCGCTCGGGATCTCCCCTCGGCCGCCTCCTCGCCGGATTGCGCCCTGGCCAGCAGCCTGCGCGATATTTCGACACGCGCCGCTTCCGCCTCGGCATCCGACAGCAGACCACGTGCGCGATCGGCCTCCACCTCACTCAGCTGATCGCGGTATACAGCTAGGTCGGACGCCCTATAGCGGTCAACCGCCGAAGGTCCGGCGGCAGGCGCGGACAGCGGCCGCGTCACGAAATAGAGCACCGCGGCCGTCAAAACAGCGCAGAGCACCCAAAAAAGCATCAGCGCGCCCAGGTTTTTTCCTACGAGAGGGGAATAGGCCCCTACCCCAGGGCTGGCAAGGGCTGCGCGGCTGTCCCAATGTCGCGGAGCAGCATTGGACGCTGCCGAGGCCGGGTTTATGCCGGCCTAGGCGCCGAGCTCAACCGACGTTCTGCCAGGTTCCGTCGGAATTGCGGCAAGCTGTCCCCCGCATCGTCTCCGGCCGGCCGTCGATGTAGATCGTGTGAGAATAATCCCGGCAGTCGGCAGTGCCGCGGCGATAGCGCTTGCCCGGGACGACCTCACCATAGCGGCCGCTCTCGGGGTTCCGCCAGCGCCTGCGCTCACCTGAAGGCCCGCTCTCCAGCGCCTCGAACTCCGCCTCCTGGGCGAGCATCTGGTCCTGCCGGTCAAGGGAACGCCCGATCTCGCTGCCGACGATGCCGCCGACCACAGCACCGGCAACCGTCGCCAGCACGCGGCCCGAGCCTTTACCGACCTGATTACCGAGAATGCCGCCCGCAATGGCGCCAACAGCCAGGCCCGTATCGGCCTTCGTCGGACCATCCGGTCCGCAGCCCATCAGAAGAGCTGGCCCAAGCAGAGCTGCAGCGGCCGCTTTGAACCTCATGTAGCGCCCCCGTCGCCGTCGTTCTGAATTGTGAGCCGTCCGTTGTCGGCTGGTCGGCAGTTACGTGACCGATTCCGGCGAAAGTGCGACTGCACCGAGGTGCAGCAGCAATCTTCGAGCAGACCGTTGCCGTCCAGTCACGCGTTGCCGATCTCACGCTGTCTTGTCGAACAGCTCCCGCCCGATGAGCATCCGGCGGATTTCGCTCGTCCCGGCGCCGATCTCGTAGAGCTTGGCATCGCGCAGCAGCCGCCCCGTCGGGTAATCGTTGATGTAGCCATTGCCGCCGAGGAGCTGGATGGCATCGAGCGCGACCTGGGTGGCCTTTTCGGCGGCCAGCAGGATTGCGCCCGCCGCGTCCTCGCGGGTGGTCGCTCCGCGGTCGCAGGCCTTCGCCACGGCGTACACGTACGCCCGGCAGGAGTTCATGGTGACATACATGTCGGCGACCTTGCCCTGTACGAGCTGGAACGTGCCGATCGGTGCACCGAATTGCTTGCGCTCGTGCACGTAGGGGACCACCACGTCCATGCAGGCCTGCATGATCCCGAGCGGCCCGGCAGCCAGCACGGCGCGCTCGTAGTCGAGCCCGCTCATCAGCACGTTGACGCCCTTGCCGACCGTGCCGAGCACGTTCTCCTCCGGCACCTCGCAATCCTCGAACACGAGCTCGCCGGTGTTCGAGCCGCGCATCCCCAGCTTGTCGAGCTTCTGGGCGACGCGGAAGCCTTTGAAGCCCTTCTCCACGATGAAGGCCGTGATGCCGCGCGCCCCGGCCTTGGGGTCGGTCTTGGCGTAGACGATGATGACGTCGCCGCCCGGACCATTGGTGATCCCAATCTTGGTGCCGTTCAGAATGTAGCGGTCGCCCTTTTTCTCGGCCCGAAGCTTCATCGAGACGACGTCCGAGCCCGCCCCCGGCTCTGACATGGCCAGCCCGCCCACATGCTCGCCCGAGATCAGCCTGGGCAGATAGCGCCGCTTCTGCTCCGGAGTGCCATTGCGGCGGAGCTGGTTCACGCACAGGTTCGAGTGCGCGCCATAGGACAGACCCACGGCAGCCGACCCGCGGCTCACTTCCTCCATCGCTACGACATGCTCGAGATAGCCGAGCCCCACCCCGCCGAACTCCTCCTCGACAGTGATACCGTGGAACCCGAGCGCCCCCATCTTCGGCCAGAGATGGCGCGGGAACTCGTCGGTGCGGTCGATCTCGGCCGCAATCGGCGCGATCTCGTCAGACGCGAACGTGCACACCGTCTCGCGGAGCTGGTCAGCGGTATCGCCGAGGTCGAAGTTGAAGGACGGCAGGGCATTGGGGATCATGGCGACTCCGGGCGATTTGCCGTGGTCAGGTTCAAACAGAATCTGTCGAATCGGGCCCCGGTCGCCCCGTTCCCGTCATGCCCGCCTCCGGTTCGGGATTGGGAGCCATTGCCCAACTCGACTATCGAGCAGACTATAGAATGTCAGCCGAACCTTGTCAGGGAGCCCAGATGAGCCAGACGGAGCATAATGCATCGGCAGAGCGGCCGACCACGTTTCCATGGCCGCCGGTTCTGCTCGTCCTGTGCGTAATAGCCGCCTGGGTCCTGCAGATTGGGATTCCGCTTACCTGGCCCGGCGTAGGGGATACGGCCTCCCACATCGCCGGCCTGGCAGTCGGGCTTGCGGGCGTGGCGCTGATGGCCTGGTCGATCATCACACTCCGCCGTGCCCGCACCACGGTCATGCCGAACGAAGCCGCTTCGGCACTGGTTACGGACGGTCCGTTCCGATTCCGCCGCAACCCCATCTATCTCGCCGATATGCTGATCCTGCTTGGCATCGCCGAGCTGATGGGCAACATCTGGCTGGTGCTGCTGACGCCGGTCTTCGGTATTCTCGTCACTTGGCTCGCCATCATCCCTGAGGAGCGGCACCTCGAGGCGCGCTTCGGCGATGCCTACCGGCAGTACAAGGAGCGCACCCGACGGCTCATCTGATGGTCAGTCCTGCAGCCCTTCCAGGCAAATCATCGTGAGAAGCAGCGTCGCAACGTGCGTCTCGCGCCCTTCTCGCTCGCCGTAGACATCGGACTGACAGATGCTCAGCGTGCGTCCCGGCTTGATCACCCGCCCACGCGCAATGAGCTGGCGTCCCTCCGCCGGCCGCAGCAGGTTGATCTTGAACTCCGTCGTCAGCACGCCCGTGCCCTTCGGGTAAAGGGAAAGCGCTGCATAACCCGCCGCCGTATCGGCGATCGTCGAGGTCACCCCTGCGTGGAAATAGCCGTGCTGCTGCGTGAGATCCTCCCGGCTGGCAAGGGCGATATCCACCTCACCCGGCGTGACGCGCAGAAGCTCGGCGCCGAGTGTGCGCATGAACGTCTGTCTTGCGAAGCTCGAGCGTACACGCGCCTCGTAATCAGGATCGAGGGGCTCGAACGTGCTCATTGAACCATCTCTCTGCCACACCTGAGAAAGCGCGACCATGACACGGGAAGTCGGCGCTTGGCGAGAGTTGACACCGTCCGCGAAATTGGTGCGCCCAGGCACCGGCTCTCCGCCCCCCGCCATTGCAATCAGGGCCCGTCGTAATCACTTGATCGTCTCGGGGAAGAGCGATTCTTCACGGAGTCGCTCGATTCTGGTACCCATTTTGCGTTGTGGGTGGAGGTACGACCATGGTGATCACGTCTCGGGCTGCCGTCATGGTACTGGCGCTGACCACGGGGGCGGTCGTACTGGGTGCGGTCGATGCGACCGCGCAGACCAGCCGTCGCGACCGCATCTCTGAGCTGCTGGCGCGCGAGGGGCAGCCTGAGGGGCAACCGGGCGAGGCCCAGGCTGCGGAGAAGGATGCGCGCGAAGGGGAGATCACCTACGAGCAGGCGCGCAGGCTAATGCGTGCCCTCGATGCCGTGCTCGAGGATGCCGCCCGCAACCGCAGCGAGGCGCGTAAGCTCCCCTCCAAGAGTGAATTCGTCGTCACTCCTCTGTGGACGGAAACTCGTGAGGATCGCGAGCGCAAGATCCGTGATTTGCTGGATGCCGCGCTTGGGATCGTCACGGACGTTCCTGTGGTGGACATACAGCGTCGGGTCGAGACACTCCGCAAGAACATCCGTGATTTGGATGACCGCATCATCAAGCTGAAAGAAAAGCAACTCGTCGCTCCGGAGGATTCGCTCCTGCCGGGCGTGCTGACCGATACCGTCGACAGCCTCGGTCGCGACATCGAGGATGCACAGCGCAGGATCGAGGAAAACCGGAAAGCCATCGAGGCCGCGAAGACCGAGATCCACCAGGCGCTCGCTGCCTCGGGCGTCGAGCTGTCCTCGGAGCAGGTCGACCTGCTGCTCGACAGCGTGCTCGCCGGCGACCTCGTGCGGCTGACGGCGATTTTCAACTCGGCCAAGCTGATCGACCGCCAGCTCGCAAAGTTGCTCTCCGCGTCCGGCGACAACATGAACGCTGCGCGCAAGTATTTTGCCATGCACGCGGCGCTGTTCGCCATGCTCGTGCACGCCCAGGACACGCTGATTGCCAAGATCGACGACAACTATCTGCCGAAACTCGATGAGATCTCGAAGGATGTCGACGTGGCGCGGCGCAAGACGGTGGAGTTGCTCAAGGCCGAAAACCGTGCCGACCAGCGGCGCGCCCTCGAAGCCAACCGCGAGAGCCAGAAGCTGGCGGCAGAGGCCGCCAAGGGCTACCGGCGTTATCTGCTGCAGCAGCGCCAGCAGATCAGCGTGGCGCGCCTGCGCGCCGCGCACGACCTTCGCATCGCGGACAACACTTACGAGACCGTCGAGGCGAGCTTCCAGCTTCGCAACCTGATGCGCGACAGCTCCGCGTCGTTCGAAGCCATCCAGAAGCTCGAAGCTCCGACGTTCGAGCAGATTTTCCGGAACGAGGAGCTGCGCAAGGAATTCGAGAACCTGACCCGCAGGCTCGACGCGCCGAGCAGTTGATGCGCGACCGAATTCCCGGGCACGCACTCCGTCAGCTGCGTCAGGTCAGCAGCGGAACGATATCTCCGCTGCCTGCTGCAACGTCTGATCCGTCCAAAACGGCCACCGTCCTTCACCGCCGATACTGCACGAACGGCGATTTCGTGGCGAGCTGGTCGTAGAGCGTCCGGGCGCGGTAGTTGAATTCCTGGGTCGCCCAGTAGGTCCGGGTGCACTGGCGCTCGTCCGCCTCCTTATAGACGGCTTCGATCAGGGCTCGGCCGATGCCTTTCGCGCGCTCGGCCGGATCAACGAACAGGTCTTCAAGATAGCAGTACCAGGTGGGAGACCAGGTCGATCGGTGAAACAGAACGTGCGCGAGGCCAACCGGCACATCGTCCTCCTTCGTCGCGACCAGGCCGATATGGAAGCCGGGCTCACCGGTGATCAGGCGCTGCCACGTGTACTCCATCACCTCTTCCGATAGCGTCGACTTGTAAAAGGCGATGTAGCCCCTGAACAGCTCCAGCCAAAAAGGCTTGTCGCGGGCCTCGACCCGCCTGACCTGAACACGCACTTTCCGGCTCCTGACTGTCGCGCGACCAGCAATCCCTGTGGACCTCACCAGAGTGCCATATCAGAGTGCCTGTTGCCAACGCGGCGGCCATGGTTCTGCCCTCTTGCGCGAACACCTTTACCTGAACACGGAGCATTACAAATCGCGCAACCCGCACGTGGGGCCTCCCGGCCGGGGCCGTTGGCGATCGAGCGAAGTTGCGCGAGCGAATGCAAGGCCGGCCTGTCACGCTGGCCAGGGCAGAGGGGAAAGGGAGACGAGCATGACTGACGAGCATGATCGCGGCCACGGGCCCCGTGCGCCCGGCAAGTTTTTCGGCTCGCTGCGCGAGGCACTGAGCGCGGCGGGGAAAGATGATACCGGGCGGCAGGCGCCGATCGCACTGGGCCAGTCCAACCCGGCCGAGCCGGAGCCACCCACGCAGGAGCCCGTTGCAGCCCAGCCCGAGATCGAGCCACCAGAGGCGACACAGCTCATCCGGAACACGAGGCCACTGCCCAGCGCGGCCGAGGCGGCGCGTGCAGCGCGCGGGGGCACACCGAATATCCCGCCCGTCGACAGGCATGTGGAGTTCGACGCTCCCCCCACCACCCGGGTGGTGAAACCGGAGCCGATGGCCCACCCCGAGCCGCCCGCGCGCACTCAGCTCGTGCGGGGCCGCCAGCCGGTGAAGCGTGGCAAATTCCATCAGGACCCGGTGGTCGGTTGGCTGGTCGTCGTCGGTGGCCCCGGGCTCGGCGCCTACCGGCCGATCTACGAGGGCAACAATACCGTCGGCCGCTCGCCAAGCCAGCGTATCCCGATCGATTTCGGCGACGAGGCGATATCCTCCGAGGAGCAAGCCTATATTCGCTACGATTCGGCGGACCGCTCCTTCCTGTTCGTGCCCAATCTTGCTAAGACCAATGTGGTTTCTCTGAACGAGAAGCGGCCGACGTCAGCCGTTCCGCTTGTCGCGATGGACGTCATCACCATGGGCCGGACGCAGCTCGTCTTCGTTCCTTTCTGCGGACCCGAGTTCGACTGGTCGGAGCTCCCGGACATCAAGGATTGATGCTGCTTTATCAGTCAGCCTGCCATGCCAGCCGGGGCGCACGCCGGTATCAGGAGGATGCTGCACTGACCTGGCCGGCCCAGTCGGCCGGGGAGGGTGCGCAGCAGCTTGTGGCCGTTCTGGCCGACGGCATGGGTGGCCACGTCGGCGGCGCGCTCGCGAGCCGTACGGTCTGCGACGCATTCATCAAGACGGTCGCCCAGGCGGAAAATGCCAGCCGTGAACGGTTGACACAGGGCCTCCACGCCTCCAACGGCGCGATCGCCGACCAGGTCGCGGTGGACCCGGTCCTGCGGGGCATGGGCTCCACGCTGGTCGGAGCGCTCTTCGGCCCTCCCGGCCTCGAATGGGTGAGCGTTGGCGACAGCCCGCTCTATCTTTTCCGCGATGGAGAAATCGCGCTGCTCAACGAGGACCATTCGCTCGCGCCCGCGCTCGATCAGATGGCCGCCGAAGGCCGGCTCAGCGTGACGGAGGCGCGCAACGACCCGCGCCGCCATCTGCTGCGTTCAGCGGTCAC
>JAEVZQ010000204.1 GCA_023392135.1 Pseudomonadota bacterium
GCCCGACGGCGACCCCAAGAACGAGGGCGGCGTCAAGGTGATCGTCGCCATCGCCGACGTCGCGACCTATGTGCGGCCCGGCACGGCGCTCGACCGCGAGGCGCGCATCCGCGGCAATTCCGTCTATTTCCCCGACCGCGTCGTGCCGATGCTGCCCGAGCGCATCTCCAACGATCTCTGCTCGCTGCGCGAGCACGAAGAGCGGCCGTGCCTCGCGGTACGCATGGTGTTCGACAAGCGCGGGGAGAAGCGGCGCCACACGTTCGTCCGGGCGATGATGCGTTCCGCCGCCAAGCTCAGCTACGAGGACGCGCAAGCCGCATTCGACGGCAAGCCGCCGCGGAAGTGCCAGGCGCTGATGGAGACTGCGCTCGAACCCCTATGGGCGGCCTATCAGGCCCTTGCCACAGCGCGCGGCCGGCGCGAGCCGCTCGATCTCGATCTGCCGGAGCGCAGGATCATCCTCGACAAGGAAGGCCGTGTGGAGCGCGTTACGGTGCCGGAGCGGCTGGAATCGCACCGGCTCATCGAGGAGTTCATGATTCAGGCCAATGTCGCGGCAGCAGAGACACTGGAGCAGCGGCGAACGGCTCTCGTCTACCGCGTCCACGCCCCACCCTCGAAGGAGAAGCTGTCCGCACTGCGCGACTTCCTGGAGACGTTGCAGCTTCGTCTGCCGCCGGGCGAGTTGAAGCCGACCCACTTCAATCGCGTGCTGGCGCAGGCCAAGGTCTTGCCAACTGCCGACCTCATCAACGAGGTCGTGCTGCGCGTGCAATCACAGGCCGAATACAGCGTCGACAATATCGGCCATTTCGGGCTCAACTTGCGCCGGTACGCGCATTTTACCTCGCCCATCCGGCGTTATGCCGACCTCGTCGTACACAGAGCACTGGTGCGGGCGCTCCACCTTGGCCCCGGCGGGCTGACCGATGAGGAGGCAGAGCGGCTCGACGACGTGGCGCAGTCCATTTCAGAGGCTGAGCGCCGGGCCATGGCAGCGGAGCGCGAGACCGTCGATCGGCTGATCGCCGCCCACTTGGCCGACCGGGTCGGTGCAGAATTCCAGGCTCGCATCTCCGGCGTGACCCGCTCCGGCCTGTTCGTTCGGCTGAAGGACACGGGCGCGGACGGCTTCGTACCGGCTTCCTCCATGATCGGCGACTTCTATCACCTCGTCGAGGAGCAGCACGCGCTGGTCGGCAGCCGCAGCCAGGAAGCCTATCGCCTCGGTGATGATGTCCGCGTGCGGCTGGTCGAGGCCATTCCAACGGCAGGCGCCCTCCGTTTCGAAATGCTGTCCAAGGGTAAGCGCGGCCATGTCTCGCTCGCCAAGGGCTGGCGCGGCCGCCGTACGGTGCGGGGCAGGCGGCGCGCCGGATAGGCCAGTTGGCTTGGCGGCGTGGCATTTCGTGGGGTTGACGGACGGGCAGATACGTCCACCTATGCAGAGGAAGAGGATAAGAAGGTCGCGCGGCAGCGCAGCGGCATCAAACGGCACGGGCAGATCATGGCAGTCACCATCCAGCGTCAGCGCAGTCTCTACGATGCACTCCTGCGGGGTGCGCGGCACAAATGCCCGGCCTGCGGCAGGGGTTCGGTGTTCCGCGCCTACTTGAAGGTAGCGGATAGCTGCGCGCACTGCGGCGAGGCCCTGCATCACCACCGCGCCGACGATGCTCCGCCCTATCTGACGATCACGATCGTCGGACACTTGGTCGTGGCAGGTGTCCTGGTGCTGGAGCGGGCCGCCGCCCCACCGCAATGGCTGCATTTGGCACTGTGGCTGCCGCTGACCGTGGTGCTGTCGCTCGTACTGCTACCGACCATCAAGGGCTCGATCGTCGGCCTGCAGTGGGCCAACGGGATGCATGGATTCGGCGCGCATCCCGATCCCGATGAAATCGAGCACGAACCCGCTCACGCGCCCAGCTCCACCTGACCGTTCCTCATTGAGACCTCAGCCAGCGGCCCCATGACCACAACAAGTACGCCACCAGCCGGGACCGATCCGGACAAAACCATACGGCCGCGGGATGCGGCGACCCTCGTGATCGTCGACCGCGTGATGGGAGTGCCCCGTGTGCTGATGGGGCAGAGGCGCCTCGATCAGGTATTCATGCCGGGCAAGTACGTTTTTCCCGGCGGTCGAGTGGACGAAACCGACCGTACGATCCAGAGCGCCGATGAGCTGCACCCGTGGGAGGTCAGCAAGTTGTTGCTCGACATGAAGGGTCACCCGAGCCCCGTACGTGCGCGCGCCCTCGGCATGGCAGCCCTGCGCGAGACCTTCGAGGAGGCCGGGCTGGTCATCGGATCGTCTTGCAGCTCATCTGAAGCAGCGGCCTGCGAGGTGGAGAGCTGGAACGCGTTTTTCGCCTGCGGCTTTCTGCCCAGGCTGAGCACGCTGAGGCTTTTTGCGCGCGCGATCACGCCACCGGGGCGCCCCCGGCGGTACGATACCCGCTTTTTCCACATCTCGGCGGACGAGATCAGTCATCAGGTCGACACGTCCGACGGGGAGCTCCTGGGCTTGCACTGGCTCACCATCGAGGACGCGCGCAGCCTCGATCTCCCCGCCATCACACGTGTGATCCTGGAGGACCTGACGGATTTCCTGCGGGATGCGGACAGCGGGTCGGGTGACGCCCCGGTTCCCTACTACCACCATAGGAACGGCACCTTCCGCCGGGAGCTCCTGAGCGTGGCCGATGCATCGGTGCAACTTGACACGGAAAGCGGCCAAGGTATGGTGCGCCCGAATTCCAATGAACGCGCATGATGCGCTGAGGTCTGCAGGACGTCATGGCGAAGCCAATCACGCAGAAGATCAAGCTGCTTTCGACCGCAGGTACCGGCTACTTCTACGTTACGAAGAAGAACCCGCGCACCAGCACAGAAAAGCTGAGCTTCAAGAAATACGATCCCGTCGCGCGTAAGCACGTCGAGTTCAAGGAAGCCAAGATCAAGTAGTCTGGCTTCCTCGCCTGCCCTGTACGCGATCCGGGATCGCGGGGCCATCGGCGGCGGATCTTTCGAGCATAGCGATCGCGATACTCCAGGCCCTAGAGGTCACCGGGGTCGTGTTGCCTTTTCAAGCATTCGGAAAAAGGGCCTCGGTCAGGGGCCGCAACGATTCTCGGCAGCGGGGTAGAAGTCCGAGTACGTCGCAGTCCCTGACCTGATTACCAAGCGGCTTGCCAAAGAGGGCGTTGGCTCCCCGCTTGGTGAGATCGACCGATTTGCAGCCTAACGAGGAGGCCAACTCCAGCTGCAGGCCGATCCATGTCCGAGCGTTCAGGAGATGCGGCGGACCTGAGACGCAGCGGACATTAGCGAACTCGTCGTAGGATCTCAGAGTGCGTATTATCGAAAGATCCAAACCGGCCGAGTGTAACCGTGGTAGATTGTCCCAACTGCAATCTTGACAGATCGCCAAATGCTTTGCAAGCAGCACGAATCGCGATTCGCCAGCATCGTCAACACGCTGCATGAACGAGTGAAAGTTCGCCTACAACCTTAACGCGAGTCTACCGAAGATCTCGCGAGCTGCGGGCGATTGGTCGCGCTGGGTAACTCGCTCATATGTCTGTGTTTTTTCCTCAAGCGGCCTCTACTACGACCCTGTTCCGCCCGGTGCGCTTTGCCATGTAAAGCGCGCTGTCGGCGCGCCTGAACAGCGTCGCCGGGGTGTCGGCTGCACTTTCGACAGAGGCTACGCCGACGCTTGCCGTGATTGCGAGGCTATGACCGGTCTCGGTCCGGAAGGGTTCGCCAGCGATGCAGCCCCTCAGCCTTTCCCCGATCATCGATGCCCGGCGAATGTCTGTGTTCGGC
>JAEVZQ010000265.1 GCA_023392135.1 Pseudomonadota bacterium
CCGGCACGCCGGATTTCGAGCCGGCGAACCTGCAGGTGACGGTTATCTCGGTTCCGAACAGCGCGACCAATGTCATCCCGTCGGAAGCACGGGCGAAGTTCAATATCCGCTACAACGACCTGCACCGGCGGCCGGGTATCGAAGCTTGGGTGCAGGATCAATGCGCTGCCGCGGCAAAAGAAGTGGACGCCCGCTGGTCGGTCTCGTTCTCCGGCACCGGCGACGTATTCCTCACGAAGCCCGGACCACTGGTCGATACCATGGTCGAGGCAGTCCGAACTTTAACTGGGCGTGTGCCGCGCCTCTCTACCCGTGGCGGAACGTCGGATGCGCGCTTCATCCAGGCCTACTGCCCGGTTATCGAATTCGGCCTCGTCAACCAGACGATCCACCAGATCGACGAACGCGTGCCGGTTGGAGATCTCGAGCAACTGACGGCGATCTACGAACGGTTCATCGCAAGCTATTTTGACGCGGCGGCGTAGATGGCCCGGCGCTGCGCTGCTGCAAGTTCATGAACTTGGAACTATTGAACAAACGATGTGCATGGCCCATACTGGCATCATGCAGCGGCCATTCGTTCACCCAGCCATCGACGACATAGCGCTGGAGAGTATTCTCTACGCGCTCGCCGATCCCGTGCGCCTTGCAATCATGCTCAAGTTGACAACGGGCGGGTGCCCCATGAACTGCTCGACCGCTGCGCCGGAGAAGCTGCCGAAGTCCACACAATCGCACCATTACAAAGTGCTCCGCGAGGCCGGGCTTATCCGCTCCGAGCGGCGCGGCACCGAGGTGGTGAACACGCTGAGATGCCGCGAGGTCGACGCCAGGTTCCCAGGCGTTGTCGCCTCGATTCTGAAGGCCGCCGCAGCGCAGTTGGAGAAGGGCTGCGAGCCCGAGGCAGTCTGACCTTCTCCGGCCGCCAGCTTGCTATTTGAAATGCTTGGAGAGCTTCAGCCCCTGCGCCTGGTAATGGCTGCCGAGCGCGGCGCCGTAGAGCATTTCCGGCAGCTCCGCCATTCGCTCGTAGATCAGACGTCCGATGATCTGGCCATGCTCCAGGATGAACGGCACCTTGTGTGAGCGTACCTCGAGCACGGCCCGTGAGCCTGCGCCGCCCGACGCCGCATAGCCGAATCCCGGATCGAAGAAACCGGCGTAATGCACCCGGAATTCGCCGACGAGAGGATTGAACGGCACCATTTCCGCCGCGTGTGTCGGCGGCACGTTCACGGCCTCACGTGATGCGAGAATGTAGAACTGATCGGGATCGAGGATCAGCCGCTTCTCACCACGAAGCGCAATGGGCTCCCAGTAATCGAGCACGGCGCACGAGCCCGGCGCATCCACATCGACGAGGCCGGTATGCCGCTTGGCGCGGTATCCGACTAGCCCGCTTGCGTCGCCCGCAAGATCGACCGAGAGCGCGATGCCCTGCGCGATATCGGGCCGGTCGGAGGAGACAAGGCGCTCGCGCCGGTGCAGGTCGGCCAGAGCCGCGTCGCTGTCCGCAGCCGTGCCCTGCCTGAAGCGCACCTGACTAAGACGTGATCCCTGCCGTACGATGATCGGAAAGGTCTGGGGACAGATCTCTGCATACAAGGGTCCCGTATATCCGGCGGGCACCTGGTCGAACGCCGACACACCGTCCGCGATCACGCGCGTGAACACGTCGAGCCGGCCAGTCGAGCTCTTCGGGTTGGCCGCGGCGGATACGGCAGTCGGTAGCGCGAGGCGCTCCAGCAGGGGCGCGACGTAGACGCAGCCTGTCTCCAGCACGGCCGGTTGCGTCAGGTCGATCTTGTGGAGAGCCAGCTCGCCAAGCTTGTCCGAGATCGTGGCGTCCGGCCCAGGCAGGAAGCTCGCACGAACTCGCCAGACGCAGGCACCCAACCTCAAGTCGAGGCTTGCGGGCTGCAACTGATCTTGCAGCATCGGCTGCGCGAGTTGAACTTTCCCCTCTGCGATCAGACCCCGGATGGCCTGTGCAGGCAGAATACCATTTGCTCGTGCCCCTGAACCTGCTGCTTCATTGTTCATCCGGTACCTCCGCCGGGCCTCTCTCTAGCGGTTTCAGCGGCGTGCGCCAAGCAATGTCAATTCTACGCGCAGAGACTGCAAAATCTTGACGTGGGTGCCAGCCGGGCGTATCAGCACACGTCTTGATCGTGGTGATTTGGCCGGCCGGCTTGCAGCCACGTTAAAAAACTCGCTAAAAGGCCGCGCGCAAACCTGGCCTGCGCCCGGCATTGACGGCGGGATCGGCGGCCGGGTTTCTTTTTGCCTGGGCCAGACGGGTAGGAGGGCGCCGATGGCGCAGCGCGACACAGCATCAGACCGCAGCCCCAGCCAAGGCTGGGCTCCCGAAACACTTCTCGTTCACGGCGGACAGCTTCGAACCGGCTTCGGCGAGACCGCCGAGGCCCTGTTCCTCACGCAAAGCTACGTGTACGAGACGGCCGAACAGGCGGAGGCCCGCTTTAAGGGCACGGAGCCCGGCTTCATTTACTCGCGCTTCTCCAACCCGACGGTCTCGATGTTCGAGGAGCGCATGCGGCTTCTTGAAGGCGCCGAGGCAGCCCGGGCGACGGCGACAGGTATGGCAGCGGTGACGTCGGCACTGCTGAGCTATCTGAGCGCCGGGGACCATGTCATCGCCGCGCGGGCGATGTTCGGCTCCTGCCGCTACGTGGTCGATGAGCTCTGTCCCCGCTTCGGGATCGCTGCCACACTGGTCGAGGGAAGCGACCTCGAGGCCTGGCGCAAGGCGATCCGTCCGAATACGAAAGCCGTGTTTTTCGAGACGCCCGCGAACCCCACGCTCGAGGCCGTGGATATCAGGGCGGTCTCCGAGCTGGCCCACGACGTCGGCGCGCTCGTCTTCGTCGACAACGTATTTGCCACGCCGCTGCTGCAGAAGCCGCTGACGCTCGGTGCCGACGTGGTGCTCTATTCGGCCACCAAACACATCGACGGGCAGGGCCGGTGCCTCGGTGGCGTCGTGCTGTGCTCGGAGAAATTCCTGAAGGATCACCTGCACACGTTCCTCCGCCAGACCGGCCCGTCCCTCAGCCCGTTCAACGCCTGGGTTTTGCTGAAAGGGCTGGAGACGATGCCGCTTCGTGTGCACGCCCAGTGCGCAACGGCCGCGAGGATCGCAGATTGGCTGGCGGACAAGCCCGAGGTCAGCCGCGTGCTCTACTGCGGCCGCGCCGACCACCCCCAGGCCGAGCTGATCCGCAAGCAGATGTCCAGCGGCGGACAGGTCGTGACCTTCGAAATCGCTGGCGGAAAGCCGGCCGCCTTCCGGTTCCTCAATGCGCTCCGGTTGATCCGCATCTCCAACAATCTTGGAGATGCCAAGAGCCTGATTACGCATCCTGCCACCACCACGCACCAGCGCCTGAAGCCCGAGGCTCGCACGGAGCTGGGCATCAGCGATGGCATGCTGCGACTGTCTATAGGGCTCGAGGCTGCGGATGATCTGATCGCCGATCTCAAGGCAGGGCTGATTGCAGCAAACTGACGACCAGAACCCAAGCACATTGCATCGGCGTCCGGTCTGATCTGACCGGGCGCCGATGTTTTTGGAGGTAGGTGCGCCACGCGCCGCTCTCCGATGCTCCGGGCGCACCATGCACCGAGAGTTCTGAGCCGGTTGCGGATTAGGCAGACTCAAATCCCCTCCCGCAATTTCTGCGTTTATCCCCAGCTAACTTAATCTTCATATTTGGCATGCAATCTTCGTAGATTGACGGAACATAAGGAGAATTGTACGCAGGGATCGTAGACGGTCAATCTGAGTCGGGGGGCAGCAATGATCGTAATCGTCGACGAGCGCGAAACCGTATCGGATGGGTTTGCATCCTGGTTCGACCGGGAAGGCGTCTCCGCAACGGGCCTTTGCCCGGTGGACTTCGACCAATGGGTCGAGACGGTTTCCGAGCGCGACATGATGGCTGTCGAGGCGTTCCTTCTCGGGGACTGCCAGGAGCGGCATTCGCTCTCGCGGAAGATCAAGGGGCGCTCCGGGGCGGCCGTCATCGCCATGAACGAGCAGCGGTCGCTCGAGGAAACACTCGAGCTGTTCGCAGCCGGTGTGGACGATGTCGTACGCAAGCCGATCCACGTCCGCGAACTCCTAGCACGGATCGAAGCGATCCGCCGGCGTGCGCAGCGGGATGGAGCGGATGAGGGTACCGAGGCGGGCGAGCTGCGCGTTTTCTTCGATGGGCGCGACCCGGAAGTGAAGGGGGAGCCGCTGCCGCTGCCGCGGCGCGAACGGCGCATCCTGGAGTATCTCGTGAAGAACAAGGGTCGGCGCGTGACCAAAAGCCAGATTTTCAATTCGGTGTACGGGCTTTTTGGCGAAAGCATCGACGAAAACGTCATCGAAAGCCACATCAGCAAATTGCGCAAACGCTTGCGCCAGCGGTTGGGCAACGACCCGATCGATTCACAACGATATCTCGGATATCGGCTCATTTATCAATAGCGCAGCGGGGTAGCGCCGCGCGGGGAGCGGTCGTTCGTGCGGAGCGGCTGCTCCCCAAAGCTCATAAAAAACAGGCTCGCACAAGTTCAGCATGGTCTGGTGAGACGACGAAAATAGCGCGGGGCAATATGAAATGAGCCTCTATGGCATGATGCGGACTGGCGCGTCGGGAATGGCGGCACAATCGACCCGGCTCGGCACGGTGGCAG
>JAEVZQ010000288.1 GCA_023392135.1 Pseudomonadota bacterium
TCTCACGACTTAACGATCAGTCCCCGCCGGCAGATACTGTTACGATCAACCCGCACGCGCTTCCTTGACCAGCGCGGCCCAGGTGTTCCATGTCTCGTCGCCGAGCGCATTCTTGAGCTGTTCGTAGGCCGGGGCCATCTTCTCGCGGAACGGCCCGACTTCCGGACGCGTGATCTTCACGCCGGCCTTCTCCATCTCGCCCAAGTACCACGCTTCCTTTTCCTGCACGCCCTTGCGCGCCGCTGCGCCGGCCTTTACGGCCTCCTCGGTCACAATCGCACGCTGCTCGTCGCTCATGCGACCCCAGGAGCGAGGGTTACCGGCGAACATGATGGGCGCGTAGATATGCTTGGTCAGCGCCACGTGGCTCTGCACTTCGAAGAACTTGGCGGCGTACGTCGTGGCGACCGGGTTGTCCTGGCCGTCGACTGTCTTGTTGGCGAGGGCCAGGTAGACCTCCTGGAAGGCTACCGTCTGTGTATTCGCTCCCAGCGCCTCGAAGGCGGCCTTGATGGCCAGCTCCGGTGGCACGCGGATCTTCAGGCCCTTCACGTCATCTGGCGTGTTGACGGGATGGCGACTGTTCGACAGCGCACGGAAGCCCCACTCGAAGTTCGCGATCCACTGGAAACCGGCGGTCTTGAGCTGCTGCGTCAGCCAATCCCGGGCGGTGGTGTCGAGCGTGCGATATGCGTGATCGTAGTCGTCGAACTGATAGGGGATATTGATGACGCCGATCGTCTTGGACATCGACTCGATGTTGGCGGGGTTGAGCAGAATGAAGTCGATGGCGCCCAGCTTCGTCTGTTGCGCCGTTTCGACCGGCGATCCCAGCGCATTGTTCGGGAAAAGAGTGATCTTCAGCTCGCCATTGGTCCGCTCGGCGATGCGCTGGACCATCTTCTCGGCTTCAATGTGAACCGGATGTGTCGTGTCGGCCGGGTGTGTCAGCCTGAATTCGAGTGCGGCGCGGGACGGCCGGACGAATGCGGCAAACGAGGCGCCGGCGCCGATCATAAGCGCAGTCCGGCGCGTCATCGAAGTGATGCGAGGCATACTGGAGTCTCCTTGGAGGTGGCGGTACGGAGGTACCGGTGTTGCATTCCTTCCCCGCGGGTGTCGTGCAAACAGAGCCCGCTGTTCTTCGGATGCTATTTCAATGACAGGGCGCGCCTCAGGTCAAGGGAGCAATGCCTTGAAATCAGTTCGCAACCGGATTACTGGCCCGGCTTCTCCGATCACCTGCGGCCCTGCAGACCGTTCTGAAGCATCAACCCATAAACGAGCAGCGAGGTTGCAGAGCCGAACAGGTTTGCACGCGAAAGCTGAAGCAATCCGAGGAGTCCCAGTCCCAAGGCCACCGGGGGCCTTCCCATTCGCCACATCTCCCGAGCGTGCCAGAAATGCTCCGAAGCGGGGCCGAGGGCCCGGCCACGCGCAAGTTGCAGGGCGCCAAGAGCGCTAATGACGAAGGCCGCTATGGCCGGGCTCTGGCGGAGAAGCGATCTCCATGCCGGGCCCGGACGCTGCCGGGACATGAGATCCGAAATGGTTTCTGCGGAGATGAGCCCGATCTGAACCGCGGCCTGGGCAAGCTCTTCCACGTCTCCGGTGTGGTGCACGACGAGACTGCCGGTCAGCGGATTGGCCCGCGCCTCCTCGACAGCCGGGAACTGGCTCACGAGGTCGACCAGTTTCTCGAAGAACTCCGTATTTCCGCGCTGTTCAGAAAACTTCAGTCGAACGCGGCCTGGGACGATATGCTCGACAGTCGCGGGCTGCATGAGCGCCTCCGGGGCGGAATTTCGGGCAGGCCAAGCCTCGGCTGGAACGCGCCAGCGCTCGGCCGGTTCCGGTCCCGACAGCCCTCGGTCCAATCCTCCCAGAACAGAGCGCGGGAAAAAGCCAGACCGAGGGCGAGGTGGTGACAATGTCCGACGTCGATCATCCCCCGCGACAGCGCTCCGAGGCAGACCGGAGGCCTTCGAGCCGCAGTACACGCGACGGGGAGCGCCGCGCCCGGTTACGGCGAAACCGCATGACGGCGACAGGCCTGCTCGCATTCATGGGCGCCGCATACTTCTCGACGTACGCCGTTCCAGAGCCGGGCTATGCCGTGCTGCTCATCCGATCGGGAGCTGAGGGCGGCGCCGTCGGCGGGCTGGCGGACTGGTTTGCGATCACGGCATTATTCCGACACCCACTCGGATTGCCCATTCCGCACACGGCCATCCTGCCGCGCAGCAAGGAGCGAATCGGCGCCGCCATCGGGCGCTTCATCGAGGAAAACTTTCTCACACGAGAGGTGGTGCTGCGCCGGTTGCGCGATGCGCAGATCGGGCGCCGGGTCGTCGACTGGCTCGCCGCCCCGGACACAGCGACCGATATTGCGGAGTGGGTGACGCGAGCGCTGCCCAAGATACTCCACGCACTCGACAGCCCCGAGCTTCAGGCATTCGTCCGCCGCACACTCGGTGAGCAGATGGGGCGTATCGATATCGCGCCGGTTCTCGGCCGGCTGGTCGAGGCGATGGCGACGACAGGTGAAGCAGACCGGCTGTTCGACGCCGCGACGGACGCGGGCCTGTCCTGGCTCGAGACGCATCGCGACGACATTTACCGGGTCGTCGGCGAACGGAACCGGTGGTGGATTCCGAAGGCGATCAACCGCCGCATCGCAACCGCCATCATCGAAGGCTTGAGCGACCTCCTCGGCCGCCTGCGCGAGCCCGACAGTGACGCCCGCCAACAGTTCCGGGATGCTCTCCGACAGGTCATCGACGAGCTCACCAGCTCACCGGAACGTCGCGCCCAGATCGAGGCCGCGAAGGCGCGGCTGCTTTCTCATCCTGACGTACAGAACTGGTTCGGCTCGCTCTGGCGGAACGCACTCGCTGGCGCCTTACGCGACCTGGAGCAGCCCTCACCCAGAACCCGAGCGTCCATCGAAAATCTCTTACGCGCGATCGCACGGGCTCTCGCCGCCGACAAAACCGCGGTCGGCCAGATCGAGGCCGCCATCGAACGGGCGGCACTCACCATCATCGTGCGGCGGGCAGAGATAGGCGCCATCGTGGCGGATGTCGTGCGCGGCTGGGACGAGCGGTCCATGACGGAGCGGCTTGAAGTCACGATCGGCAGCGACCTTCAATATATCCGCATGAACGGCACGCTGGTCGGGGCAGGAGTCGGAGCGACGCTATTCGTGATCGTTCACCTCCTCGGACTGGCGCAGTGATCGTGAGGGGCGCGTCAACTCAACGCGGCAGCTGTCACAAACCTTACAAGAAGTCCTGCGAAAAGCCCCCGGGAATAGGGGTGAAACGGGCAGCAGAAAAGTGCGCCACATGACTTCCGGGGAACTGTTCTACTTCATTCATAGCCTGCCACGGCGCACGCGGCTGAAGGTGCCGAAGCGTCGGGGCGACAGAGCCTTCTTCACCGACGTCGAGCGCCGGCTCGGCGCGCTGACCGGCGTTCATGCCGTGAGCGCCAGGCCCGAAACGGGCAGCATTGTCGTCCACCACGCGCCGGAGTTCCGGTGGGAGAGTGTACGGTTCGAGGCCATGGGCATCAGACCCACGGTCCGCACTTCCGAGTGCACCTGTGCCTGCCCGAACTGCGCGGCCAACGGGTCGAGCGAGCTCGACTTCTCGACCGCGGCCGTGTGGATCTTGAAAGCGGCCTGTTCCGGCCAGATCATCTTGAACCTGGTCGAGCTGGTCGCCACAAGCGCCGTGCAGTCGGCCATCGATGACCTGACCAAGCCGGTCGTACAGGCCTGAGAATCTCAATTCGTTCAAGTCGCTCCGTGTTTGCGCACGAAGTGCAGCGGCGATCTTTGCGCGCGCGATCCGAGCTCGCGCGTCCTGCCAATGGCGAGATAAGAAAACCCCGCCGATCCGGCAATGATGCCTGCAGCAACCGGCCCGACGGACACAAGGCCGAGCAATTGCCGCGTGATTGGCAACACCGAAGCAATCCCCTGCAGGGCCAAGGTCCCATAGACGACGAAGTCGAGCGTTCTCGACGTGGCAGGTCGGGTCCGGCAATTGAGGGCGTGGACGAGCTGAGCCTCGACGAGGCTATCAAAGGTCATCGTCTGTACCTGGGGGGCGTTGCTGCCGTAGAGCACGGAGCCAGATAATCCCGCGAGCAGGGAGGAGCCGGCCAGCATGGCACCCTCGCCAATGAGCCGGGGCACCTGCCGCGACCCAAGGATGGGAGCATTGCGCCGTTCCGGCTTGCGCTCGATGAGATCCGGCGCCTGCGGCTCCAGAGCAAGCGCGATCCCGGGCAGCACATCCGTGACAAGGTTGATCCACAGGAGCTGCGCCGGGCTCAGGACCTCCCTATTCGAAACGGCACTTCCGGCCAGAACCAGAAGCACTTCGCTGCAGTTGGTTCCAAGCAGGAAACGGAGCGCCCGGCGGACGGACGCTTGCGTCGCCCGGCCCTGCTCGATGCCCGTCAGAATGAGGCTCAAATCCTCGTTTTCGAGATAGATGTCGGCCACCTCTCTGGCCGCGCTATCGCCGCTTCGGCCGACGGCCAGGCCCACATCCGCCGCGCGGAGTGCCGGGCTGTCATTGATGCCGTCGCCGAGCATGGCCACGACCGCGCCGGAGCCTTGCAGCGCGCGCACGATCTCCAGCTTCTGGGCAGGGCTGACTCGGGCGAAGACGTCGGCCTGCCCGGCACTGCGGGCCCTTTCCGCTTCGTCCAGCCGGTTGAGCTCATCAGCCGTCATGACGTGGAGGTCTCGGCCGTTGGTGAGCCCGATCTCGGTGGCGACTGCCCGGGCGGTCGCCGGCCCATCGCCGGTGATCATGATCGAACGCACACCGGCCCTTTCGAGCCGCCGCACGACGTCGCCGACGCCCGGGCGGACCGGATCGGAAAGACCGGTGAGACCGACCCAGGTAAGCCCTTCCGCTGCTATTGCCTCCGGACGCCCGACGAGCTCGTCATAGGCAAAGCCGAGGACTCTCAGAGCCTTGCCCGCCATCTCCCTGTTGATTTGCTCGACAGCCTCCCGGTCCGCCGGTGAGAGAAACCGGACTTGCCCATCCGCCTCGAGCACCCGGCTGCAGCGGGAAATGACCTCCACGGGGTCTCCCTTCACCGCCAGCAGCGAGCCTGCCGGCGCATGATGCAGCGTGGCCATGAACCGGTAGGCTTCCGAGCGGTGCTGTATCCGCACGAGCGGATACCGCGAGCGGACCTGGCGCGGATCGACCCCGGTCGCCATCGTGGCCCGCACGAGCGCCGATTCCGTCGCCGAGCCCTCGACGAGGAGCTCTCCGCCTGGCCCCGTTTCCAGCTCGACCTCGCTGCAGAGGCAGCACACCTCGAGCATCCTGCGCATGTCGCTGCCGAGATCGTTGCGCCGGATAGAGCTGCCCAGCTCCCGGCCCGCGACCCGGCGGCCTCCGCTCGCAACCTCTGCAACCGCCATTTGATTGAGCGTCAGCGTCCCCGTCTTGTCGAAGCAGACGACATCGACGGACGCCAGTGTCTCGACGGCGTTGATATGCCGGACCACCATGCCGCGCTTGCGCATGCGTTCGACCCCGACGGAAAGCGCGGTGGTGGCAATCATCGGCAGTCCTTCGGGGATGGCGGCCACGGCCACCGTCAGCGCCGAGCGCAGCAACAGGAAGACGTTCTGCCCTTTGAGCACGCCTATAAGGAACAGAAGCACGCTCGCGGCTCCCGTGATCCAGACGAGTTGGCCGCCGAGCTCATCGAGCTGCTGCTGCATGGGCGTTTGCGGTGGCCGGCTACGCGCAACCAGCTGCTGCACCCGGCCGACCTCCGTGCGGGCTCCCGTTGCGACGACGATCGCAGCAGCGCTCCCGCCCGTCACGATGGTCCCGCGATAGACCATGTTGCTGCGCTCGGCCAGCGCAAGCCCCGGATTCGGGAGCGGCTCGACGGTTTTACTCACCGGAAAGCTTTCTCCGGTGAGTGCCGATTCGCTCACCGAAAGGCCGGCCGCCTGGATCACGCGCGCATCGGCGGGAACGACGTCTCCTCGCTGAAGCATGATGACGTCGCCCGGCACGACCATCTCGGCCGGCAGCTCCCTGGTGTGTCCATCCCGGAGCAGCCGGGCGATGGGGGTGCGATCTGTTTCGAGGCTGGAGAGGATGCGCTCGGCCCGGGCCTCGCTTGCGTATCCGATTGCTGCATTCAAAAGGACCACGGCAGAGATCGCCGCAGCTTCCAACAAGGCGCCGGTTACGACAGAGATCAAAGTCGCGCCGGTCAGCACGGCGACCGGGAAGCTCTTGAACTGGGCGGCGAGGATACTGGCAGGAGTGCGAACATGAGGCGGGGTGATGACATTCCGCCCCGTCTCGGCCAAGCGATCCCGCGCAGTCCGCCGCGTCAGGCCCGTCTGGACCGAGGTCATCAGCCCCTGCCCCACAGCCTGCACGCTCATCGTGTGCCAGGCCGCTCCGCCGGGCCCCGTGCTCCCGGGCGCCAGCTCGCCACTGAGGAGAGCACGCGAAATTCGCAGCAATGTCGGACAGGTGATTGCTTCCGGATCGAAGAAGATAATGACGTTGCCAGTGATAGTGCGCGGCCGGACGTTCTTAACGCCGTTGATTTCGCCGATGCCGACGATCAGCAAATCGGCGATTTCGGG
>JAEVZQ010000408.1 GCA_023392135.1 Pseudomonadota bacterium
ATCATGAAGGCGACGCCGGTGGTCCTCAGCGCCAGCAATCCGATCGCCAGCCCAAGCAGCGCGCCGGCCGCGATCCCTGCTCCGAATCCGGCCGGGGCGCTCCACCCCAGATGCACCATGGGGAGTGCCGCGCCATAAAGGCCGGCGGCGAAGAACATCGCGTGGCCGAGGCTTAGCAGCCCGACATAGCCGAACAGCAGATTGTAGCCCATGGCGAACACCGCCAGCACCATCACGCGTGCGAGCACGCCGTGATGGTAGTCGGGCAGGATGAAGTTGAGCGCGAAAAGCACGGCGATCACGGCGCCGTGCAGGATGAGAGGCCTTGCTGGCGTATCCACCTGCCTCAACGCGCCGCCTCTCCGAACAGGCCCTGCGGGCGGAACACGAGCACCAGTGCGACAATCAGCGTTGCGATGATCTTGGCCAGCGTCGGCGAAAAGAAAACCGAAACAATGCCGTCGGCCATGCCGATGGCCACTGCGGCCACCACCGTGCCGCGCAGCGAGCCGAGGCCGCCGATGATGACGACGATGAACGACAGGAGCAGCGGGTCGCGCCCCATCAGGTAGTGCGCCTGGCTGATCGGCACGATAAGCACGGCGGCGACCGCCGCCAGCATCGCGCCGAGGGCGAACACGCCGGCGTAGACTCGGGCCACCGGGATCCCGAAGGCCTGCGCCGTTTCGCGATCGTATTGCGTGGCGCGCATGACGAGGCCGATCCGCGTTTTCGCCAGCACATACCACGTCGCGAGAAGCAGAAGCGCGGAAGCCGCGACGACTGACAGCTTGTAGGCGGAATAGCCGAACCAGGGCAGCAGGATGCGGTAGTTGAAGGGCGGCGGCACCGGCCGCGCCTCCGGACCGTACAGGCTGAGCGCCGCCTGCTGCAGGATGTAGAGCATGCCGATCGTCGCGACAATCGTGGCTTCCGGGCTGTAGGACAACCGCGCCAGCACCAACCGTTCCGCTGCGAAAGCGATTGCCCCGACGATGAGTGGGCTGATCACGAGGGCCGCCAGGAAACCCAGCGCAGGGTGCCCGCCGACGAGGGACGCCACCCACCAGGCGATCACCGCGCCCAGCATGTAGAACTCGCCGTGGGCGACATTGACCACGCGCATAACCCCGAAGACGAGGGACAGCCCGAGTGCCGTCAGCGCCAGCACAGCCGAGGTGACTAGGCCCTCGAGCGCGGCGAGAAGGAGATGCGGACCAAAGGCCATTAGCCGTCACCCTCCACAGCCGGCGGCCATTGGCGGGAAGTGTGGACGAGGGCCATGATTGAGATGGTCTCGTCCCTGATCTTGTACACCAGCCGATAGTTCGGGTGAGGGATGAATTCACGGGTGCCTTGCATGACGCCCGGTTTGCCCGAGTAAGGGAAGCTCGTCAGCATCTTTGCTACTGCCCGAAATCGGGCGTTCATGCGTCGAGCCGCTTCGGGATTGTCCAACCAGATGTGAGCAATGATGTCTTTCCGATCCCGCTTCGCGCTGGCAGTCCATTCAAGCCTCAAGCAGAGGCCCCGCGGCTCCTGCGCTCAAGCTCGGCGAAAAGCTCATCCATCTCTGCCTCGACCTCCTCGTTCGAGAAAACCCGGCCGGCCTCGATATCTGCCCGCGATCGCTCCACCTTGCGCCGCAGGAACTCGATGTAATCGCGGTCGTGCTGCACGTACTCGCGCATGAACTCGCGCAGAATCTGAGACGCCGGGCGGTCCTCCCGCTTCGCCGCCGCCATGAAGGCGTCGCGCAGTTCGGGTTCCAGCTTCATGGTGAAGACGGCTTCCTTGGCCATGGCGATCTCTCCTAGTACTGACGTCATATATACGGCGTCAGTACCTTATCGGCCAGCCGCGATCGGCGACCTCAAAGCGGCATGGTGGTGTAGTCGCCTTCCGGCTCGTAGAGCCCGTCCTCGATCCTGGTCTTGTGAACGACATTGAGCCGCCCGCCTTCGACTTTGGAGATGTTCTGGATGCCGAAGCACTGGTGAATCTTGCCGTTGAAGATCTTGGGGCCCTGCGGATGCTCGGGTCCTTCGGCGAACTCCTTCAGGGCCTCTGTGGCCTCGACCAGCTTGGCCCGATCCTCGGGCCCCCGATATCCGCTGTCCTCCATCGCCTTCTTGATGACGTAGAGCGTCTCCCAGCAGCCGAACATGTGCGCCGCCGTGGACACGTCCTTCGGATCGCCTACGGCCGCACCGTTCTCGTCGATCCCGACGGCCGCACGATAGGCTTTCTGCGCCTCCGAGTCGTCGGGCTGGGCATAGCGCGGCGAGCCCTCCCAGAAATGGCTGCCGTCCAGGAATTCGAGGCCGGGGCTGTTGATGTCGACCGCTTCGAGGCTGTCGATGAAGCCGAAGAGCTGCGGCCGGTTGGAGCCGTAGAACTCGCCCAACTCCTTGACGAAGGTGAGCACCGCCGGGCCGACCATGACGTGGTAGAGCACCTCCGTCTCGGGCGGGATCTGCGGGAAGTAGCGCGTGAACGAGCTTTCCGTCGGCGGGATCGCGATCTGCGCGATCACCTCCGCGCCTTGCGCCTTTAGCGCGGGCGGCAGGTAGTCGCGGTGGTCGTAGCCGAAGGCGAAATCCGGGAAGATCTGCGTGACTTTCTTGCCGACATTGCCGGCGATCCACGGCGCGACCGACTGGATCTGGCTCCTCACGTCGGTGATGCCGGGCTGGAACACATAGCGGTTGAGTTTTGTCGAAGCGACGTGGTGGCCTTCGCTGACCACGAAATAGGGTAGCTTCGCCTCGCCGGCGGCCGGCGCCGAGCCGATCACCACATGCGAGAACAGCGTGCCATAGGCGACGTCCACCTTGTGCTGTGTGGCGAACTTGCCGACCACTTCCGCCCCGCGGCCCGGATCGGTCCCGTCGTCCTCGATGATGATCTCGACAGGCCTGCCGTTGATGCCGCCGGCCTCGTTGATCAGCTTCACTGCCGCGGCGGTGGTCCGCTCGTACCAGCGGCCGTAGGCTGCGCCGATGCCGGTCCGGTGCGACTGGAAACCGATCTTGATGGGCGCCGAGCTCTGCGCCTGGGCATAACGGACGAAGCCCGGAGCAGCGGTGAGGCCGGCTGTGGCGGCAAGGCCCTTGAGCGTGCTGCGGCGGCTGATTTGGGTAGCATCCGAGCCACCAGCCTTTGTCTTGGTCATGTCGGTTCCCCTCATGGTTGGCCTCTGGAGGAAGGCAGAAATCCCTGTCCGCAATTGACTTTGTGCGAACTAAATCACCAAAGATTTCGGGCCGCAAGGATGCTTCCCTAACGGCAGGCCTACCCTGCCGTAGGCGTGGACAAGAGCCACAGGCCGAACACCGTATAGCAGATCATCAGCAGGGTGAGGGGAAGCTCCGCCCGGATGGCGCGGTTGTAGGTGCCGAGACCGGTGGAAAGTGCGTGCGCGATCACCACTGCCAGCACGTGGCCGGCGATGATCGCGAAGGCCTGCAGGTTCCAGATCACCCAGGCTGCGCCTGACCCCATGGTGATGCCCGCGCTGACCATCATGTGCGCCGTGCCGAACAAATTCCAGCCAAGGCCGAAGGGATCGGACAGCGCGACCAGGAAATACTGGGCGTTGACGAGCAAGGCCGTGAGGTAGTGGGAGAAGTGGTAGGCGAGCGCGATCGGCACGATCGACCACACCAGCCGCCCGACGGCCGCGTGCCAGTCGAGCTGCTTTCTAAGACGTGTGCCAAGCCAGACTGCGGCAAGGAAGAGGGCGGTTAGCCCGGCGCAGAAGAGCAGAAGGCCGACAGTGTTCGCCGCCTGCACGGCGGAGCGGCCGGGAAATTCCAGCGGGTTCACCCCGATCAATCCCAGCCAGTTGAAGGTTTTCGAGAAACCGTCGAAGGAGACCGAGCCGAGCACCGCGAGCAGGAAGACAGCACCGGAAAGGGGGAGGGGCTCTTCGTGCCACAGCTTTGCCGCCGGCGCGCAGAGGGTGATTTGGAGCTTACTCGGCTTTCGCTCTGTCGCCTCGACGATGCCGAGGCGCGAGATGATTCGGAAGAAGACGGAGAGGAACTCGGCCTGCCGGCTCCATGGCTCGTGGCCAAAGGCGAGCATGCAGGCGAAGGTGAACAGCCAGTAGGAGGCGACGGCGATGGCTAATCGGTACGGGTCATCCGGCGCGATGTCGATAAGCTCGAACCAGGCAAAGCCGGCGAATAGCACGACAGCCGGCCAGTGGGCGTGCGCGTCTGGATAAGCCAAGGG
>JAEVZQ010000466.1 GCA_023392135.1 Pseudomonadota bacterium
GTGCTGCTCGAGCCGATCATGGCCGTGGAGATTGCGCTCCCGTCGGATGCCACGGCCAAGATCAATGGCCTGATCCCGCAGCGGCGCGGGCAGATCCTCGGCTTCGACAGCCGCGAGGGCTGGCCGGGCTGGGATGTGGTGCAGGCGCAGATCCCGGCGGCTGAAATGGACGATCTGATCGTGGAGCTGCGTTCTGCGACAGCCGGCGTGGGCTCGTTCACGGCGCGCTTCGATCATCTGGCGGAGCTGACCGGCCGGCTCGCCGAGCAGGTGCTGGCGAAGCAGAAGGCAGCTGCCGAGTAGAACCGGCCGGTCCAGGCGCAGCCCTGCAGAGGCGCTGCGCCTCCTTGCAAATGCGGGCGCGAATGAGCATGGTTCACCCGCCATGCCGCGCCCCTCGACCACCCGACAACTCGTCTTGTCTGCGCCGGAATTCCGCAGGCTCGCCCGGGATCGTCTCTATTCGGTCCCGAGCGAAGCCATTTTCGACCCGCGCACGGGGCGGAGCTGGGCGCGAAGCGATTTCGACCTGAACCCGGAGCTCGTCGCGGATCTTGCTGTCATGAAGCCGCCGCGGCCTGCGGCGGTGCTGGTACCGGTCGTGCCCCGCGAGGAGCTGATGGTTCTGCTGACGGTCCGCACGGAGAATTTACCGACTCACGCCGGCCAGATCGCGTTTCCTGGCGGCAAGGTCGAGCCGGTGGATTCCGGACCGATCGCCACGGCAATCCGGGAGGCGCAGGAGGAAATCGGCCTCGATGCCCGGTACATCGAGCCGCTCGGATATCTGGACAGCTACCGCTCCGGGAGCGGCTTCCATATCATGCCTGTGGTGGCATTGGTCGAGCCTTCGTTCTCGTTGACGCCGGACCCTTCGGAGGTCGCCGACACGTTCGAAGTGCCGTTGTCATTTCTGATGAACGTGGCCAATCATCAGCAGCATTCGCGCGAGTGGCTCGGCCGCAAGCGCCATTTCTATGCAATTCCGTTTGGCAATCGCTATATCTGGGGCGCTACTGCCGGAATGATAAAGAACTTGCACGAAAGGCTTTTCGGCGAATGATCCGTCTCATCATCGAGAACACGCTGCTGTTTCTGCTGCCGACGGTCATCTACGTCGCATACGTGCTGCTGAAGCGCCGGATCGAGGGCGGGAGCGCGAACGTCAACGTTCTCGACGATGCTCCATTGATCTGGCTCGTCGCGGCCGGTGCTGCGCTGGTGATCGTCACTTTGATCGTCTTCGGCTCGGTTTCCGGCGGGAAACCGGGACAGATCTATCATCCCCCCGTTTACCGGGACGGCAGGATCGAGCCCGGCGAAATCAAGTGAGGCCTCGATGACTGCGGGAAGCAGTCAGCTGCCGCGCCTCGGCGAGGCCGAGTGGCTGAAAAGCCCGAGGACGCAAGCCGTTTTCCAGGCGATCGAGGCAGGCGGATATCTCGCGCGTGCGGTCGGCGGCGTGGTCCGCAACGCGCTGCTCGGCGAGCCTGTAGGTGACGTCGACATCGCCACGCCGGCGCCTCCCGAGGAGGTGATGCGGCTGGCAACTGCCGCCGGCTTGAAGGCAGTGGCGACGGGCCTGCAGCATGGCTCCGTAACCATCGTTTCCGCTCACACACCTTACGAGGTGCCGACGCTCCGCGAGGATGTCGAGACATTTGGGCGGCACGCCCGGGTTGCATTCACCGACGATTGGGCCGCGGATGCGCGCCGCCGGGATTTCACGATCAATGCGCTCTATTGCGATGCGCGAGGCACGATTCACGATCCGCTGGGCGGTTTCCCTGACCTGCTGGCCAGGCGCGTGCGCTTTATCGGCGACCCGGCGGAGCGCATCCGGGAGGATTACCTCCGCATCCTCCGTTTCTTCCGATTGACTGCCGTCTACGCCGTTGGGCCTCCGGATAGCCAAGGGTTGGCAGCTGCGGTCCGTGAGGGGAATGGATTGACGCGGCTTTCCGGCGAGCGGATTCGGCAGGAGCTGGTGCGTCTGCTCGCGGCCCGGCGGGCATCGGAGCTCATCGAGGTGATGCGGGACTTCGGACTGCTGACCATGGTGCTGCCCGTGGCGCCGCGCTCCGGGATCATGCGACGGCTGATCGGCATCGAGCAGGCACTCGGGCTCGATCCGAACGCGACGCTGCGGATGGCGGCGCTTGGCGTAGAGGTATTCGAGGATGCGGTCAGACTACGGGACCGGCTGCGCCTGTCGAACGTCGAATTCGAGACACTGGCCCGTGCCGCCGATGCAGCGCGGAAGGGACTTCATCCGGATGGCGATGAGGATCAGGCGAAGGTCTGCCTCTACCGCTTCGGCGCGACAGCCACGCGCGAGCAGCTGTTGCTCAACTGGGCGCGAACGACCATCCCGCCGGATGATCCACGGGCACGCGGCCTCTACGCGTTGACGGAATCGTGGCAGCCGCCGACATTTCCGCTCAGCGGAGCCGACGTGCTCGCGGCCGGCATTCCACCCGGGCCGCGGGTTGGTGAGGTCCTGGGCCATCTTGAGAAGCTTTGGCTCGACAGCGACTTCACTTTGGGCCGCGAGCAGCTTCGCGCAGAGCTCATGCGGCTCATATCCTCGACCAATTAGCAGAACCCGCATTCCCCCTCAGCCGTTCTCGCGCCAAAGGAGAAGCCTATGCGAGACACTGGCAAGCGGAGCGAGAAGGAGAAGATGCTCGCCGGTGAGCACTACATCGCCACCGGGCCCGAGCTCTCGGCGGACCATGCGCGTGCGGCACGGCTGTTCGGCGCCTACAACGCCACCACGCCTGATGAAACGGGGCGGCGCTCGACCATTCTGGGCGAGCTACTCGGTTCCGTGGGGGAGGGCGTGATCCTGCGTCCGCCCGTTTATTGCGACTACGGCTACAACATTCACCTGGGCAGCGGCGTCTTCGCGAATTTCGGCTGCGTGTTTCTCGATGGCGCTCGTATCGAGATCGGCGATGGCTGCCAGATCGGTTCCTACGTTCAGATCCTCACGGCTGACCATCCCCGCGATCCTGCCTTGCGCCGGCAGGGGCTGGAATTCGCCAAGCCTGTGAGCATCGGCCGGAATGCCTGGATCGGCTCGGCGGCACTCATTCTGCCCGGCATCACGATCGGAGACGACGCCATCGTCGGCGCCGGCAGCGTCGTGACCCGCAATGTTCCGCCAGGTGCAACAGTGGTGGGAAATCCAGCCAGGGCACGGTGAAACAAAAAAGGCGGGTCAGAGCACCCGCCGCAGGAATTTGGCTGGTGATGGCTGCTTAGTTGGCTGCATGAGTCTTCACCGGGCCCGCGGTGGCCACCTCGGTAGCAGCCGGAGCAGGTTGGGTGCTCGCCGGGGAAGCCGTTGTGAGGGTCTCAGCTGCTGCAGGGGCCGTAGCCGTTTGCATGTGGTTATGCGCTGGGCAGGCCATCACGCGTGGGCCGAATGCAATGGCGAGGATGGCAGCCAGAACCAGAGACTTCAGTGGGAACATGGAACTTCCTCCTCTGATTACCTCTCGCGCTGATCGGGCGCTCCGGACCGTCAGCACCTACTTTGGACCGATACGCCTTCCCCTGGCGATCACAGTTTCGTGTCCGGTTGCCTTTTTGCAGGGATGAACCTGAATTCGAGGTGAACGGTGTGTCCGTTCTGGTTAAAAAGCTCAAGTGAAAGCCCCGGTCCAGTGGGCCGGGGCTCTCCATCTTTCGGTCTTTCTGGGCGCTGATCAGAAATCCATGCCGCCCATCCCTCCCATGCCGCTGCCCGGCGGCATCGGCGGTGCCGCTTCCCTCTTCGGCCGCTCCGCAACCATCGCCTCGGTGGTGATGAGCAGACCGGCAACTGAAGCCGCACCCTGCAACGCGTGCCGCACCACCTTTGCCGGGTCGATCACGCCCTGGCTCACGAGGTCGCCGTACTCACCGGACTGTGCGTTGTAGCCATAGGCGTACTTATCGTTTTCGAGAATTTTGCCGACGATCACGGCACCGTCCTCGCCGGAGTTCTCGAATATCTGGCGGGCTGGCGCCATCAAGGCCTTGCGCACGATGTTTACGCCGACTTTCTGGTCCTCGTTTTCAACGTTGAGGGAATCGAGCGCCTTTGCGGCGCGCACGAGAGCCACGCCGCCGCCCGGTACGATGCCTTCCTCGACCGCAGCACGTGTCGCGTGCAGGGCATCATCGACGCGGTCCTTCCGCTCCTTTACCTCGACCTCGGTGGCGCCGCCGACCTTGATTACCGCAACACCGCCGGCGAGCTTCGCCAGCCGCTCCTGCAGCTTTTCGCGATCGTAGTCAGATGTGGTCTCCTCGATCTGCGCCTTGATCTGGTGCGTGCGAGCTTCGATGTCCTCTTTCGCTCCGGCGCCGTCGACAATGGTGGTGTTTTCCTTGTCTATGGAGACCCGCTTGGCGCGGCCCAGCATGTTGAGTGTGACATTCTCGAGCTTGATACCGAGGTCCTCGGAGATGACCGTCCCGCCGGTCAGGATCGCGATATCCTCGAGCATGGCTTTGCGGCGATCGCCGAAACCAGGGGCTTTGA
>JAEVZQ010000016.1 GCA_023392135.1 Pseudomonadota bacterium
GCGGCAATGTCGGCATCGCCTTCGCCGTGCCTGCCGAGACGGCGAGCGAGGGCGTGGCGCAGCTCAAGGACGAGGGAACCGTCCGCCGCGGCTGGCTCGGTGTGCGCATCCAGTCGATCGACGAAGATATCGCCGCTGGGCTCGGCCTCAAGGAGCCCAAGGGTGCGCTTGTCAATGACGTGACGCCGAACGGTCCGGCGGCCGACGCCGGCCTCAGGAGCCAGGATGCGATCCTGGCCGTCAACGGTGATCCGATCAGTGACAGCCGCGAGCTGGCGCGCAAGATCGCCGAGTTCGCGCCCAATACGCCAGTCGACGTCAAGATCCTTCGCAACAACAAGGAGATGAACGTCAACGTGAAGCTCGGCACCTTCCCCGGCTCGCAGGAGGAGATCGCGCGGCTCGAGCAGGGCGGATCGGCATCGTCGGAGATGAACTCCCTCGGCCTGACGCTCGGCCCGGCCCCGGCCCAGAAGAACGGAAAGGTCGAGGGCGTTCAGATCACCGACGTCGAGTCTGGCTCCGATGCAGCGAGCAAGGGCCTGAAGTCCGGTGACGTGATCCTCGAGGTCAACAGCCGTACGGTGAAGTCGCCGGGCGACGTGGACGCGGCGGTCAAGGAAGCCAAGGACCTCAACCGCAAAGCCGTGCTGCTGACCGTCCGCTCGGGCGACCAGAGGCGGGTGGTTGCCGTCCAGATGCAGGGCTGATTTCAGATAGTGTCCCGAACCCGAAGTCCGCACCCACCTCATGGCCCCCGGTCTTGCGAACTTCGGGTTCAAAAGGGACACTAGAATCATAGAGCTGCAAGTGTGGCTTTGGTTCAGAAGTTTCCTCTCCACCTAGCCTGAAGTGATGGGGAACTTCTGAACCGCCACACCAGCCTGACGCGACTTGAGCGAGGCGGCCGGTCCGGGATTTCTGGACAAGCCGCCTCGTTTCGTTTCTTTCGTTAAGTCTCTCGCGTTTCGGTTCACTCGTTTAACTTATCTGGGCCACCTCGCGAACGTCAGGCATCCGGATGCGCGTGCTCATAATCGAAGATGATCGAGAAGCGGCGCACTTTCTCCAGAAGGCGCTGAAGGAGAGCGGCCATTCCGCCGTCGCGACCCACGATGGCGAGGAAGGCCTCGAGGCCGCGCGCGAGGGCAAGTTCGACGTGCTGATCGTGGATCGCATGCTGCCGAAGCTCGACGGGCTTTCGGTGGTGCGCCAGTTGCGCGACGAGGGCGGCCGCACGCCGGTTCTGATTCTCTCCGCGCTGGGCGAGGTCGACGACAAGGTGAAGGGCCTGCGGGCCGGCGGGGATGATTACCTGACGAAGCCTTATGCTTTCTCGGAGCTGCTGGCGCGGATCGAGGCGCTTTCCCGGCGAGGCGATCCGCAGCAGGAGCAGACCCGCTACGTTGTCGGCGACCTGGTGCTCGACCGGCTCTCACATCGTGTGACCCGGGCCGGGGAGCCGATTGCGTTGCAGCCGCGGGAGTTCCGGCTGCTCGAATACCTGATGCGTCATGCTGGTCAGGTCGTGACGCGCACCATGCTGCTCGAGCATGTGTGGGATTATCATTTCGATCCGCAGACCAATGTCATCGATGTTCATATTTCCAGGCTCAGATCGAAGATCGACAAAAACTTCGAGGAGTCCCTGCTGCACACGGTACGTGGCGCGGGATATATGATCCGTGCTGGCAAGAGCTAACCCGCTGCTGCCGCATTTCACCCGGACGACGGCTTTCCGGCTCATGGCCGCATACGTGGCCGTCTTCGTGACCGTCGCAGCGGTGATTGCCGGCGTAATCATCTGGCAGACGAACGAGCTTCTCATTCGCCAGGTCTTCGCCACGCTGAGAACGGAAGCCGAAAATCTGCAGGTTGCGATCGGACAGCGCGGGCAGGCCGCGGCTGCGGACACAATTGCTGAGCGCAGTCGCTCGGCGGCGGGTGGCCTCTATTTCCTTGCCGATTCGCGAGGCCGTAAGCTCGCCGGAAATCTCAACCGATGGCCGCCGGAACTGCCTGGCCAGTCCGGCGGCTTGTTTCGCTATGTGCCGGCGACAGGCGAGAAGCAGCACGAGCGTGTGGCAATCGGCATTCCCGTCGCTCTGGACGGTGGCCAGCGTCTGCTCGTCGCACGGGATGTGGAGGAGCAGCGCCAGTTCATCACCCGGGTGCGGACGCTCTTTCTGGCTGGCTCTGGACTTCTCGTGCTGCTGGGACTTGCGGGGGGGCTGGTCGCGAGCCGGCTGATCCTCCGGCGTATCGCCGAGATCACCACGACAGCTCAGTCCATCATGCGCGGTGATCTCTCACGCCGGATTGCGACCAGCGGTGCCGGTGACGAGCTCGACGAGCTGTCGCGCAACCTCAACGCCATGCTGGACCGCATCGAGCAGCTCATGGCCGGCTTGAGGGAGGTCTCGGACAATATCGCCCATGACCTCAAGACACCGCTCAACCGACTGCGCAACCGCGCCGAAGCAGCTTTGCGGGACGCCCATTCGGCGGAGGATTATCAGGAAGGCCTGGAGCGGACGATCGACGAGGCCGACGAGATCATCAAGACGTTCAATGCCCTCCTGCTCATTGCCCGGCTCGAGGCCGGTGCCGTGGACGAGAGCAAGGAGATTTTCGACCTGGCAGCACTGGTGCGCGATCTGATCGAGCTTTACGAGCCCCATGCCGAAGAAAACCAGCGGAGGCTTGCATTCGAGGCCGAAGGGGAGATCCTCGTCAGAGCCAACCGGCAACTGATCGGGCAAGCTGTCGCCAACCTGCTCGATAATGCCATCAAGTACGGTGGACCGGCTCCTGGTGCACCAGATGGCACTTCGGCGAGCGACATCGAGGTTCGTCTCTCCCGGATCGACGGAGGCGTCGAG
>JAEVZQ010000066.1 GCA_023392135.1 Pseudomonadota bacterium
AAGGAGCCGCCGGAGATCGTACCGGGAGAGAGCTATCCGGTCCTCGTGCCGGCGGTTGATGAGGATGGCAACGATCGCGCCGGAGTCCGTGCGCCGATGGTGCAGGCGCCGCTTGGCACGTACACGGGTTGGAGCCTGCGTCGCCGGGAGTACGGGCACGGCGCGATGGTCGGCATCACGGGCAGCTATATTCCGTTTCCGGACACCGAAGACGAGCGGGTGCAGACGGGCGATCCACGGCCGTCGGTAATGGCCCGGTATGGGAGGGCCGAGGCCTATACCGACGCGATCAGGACGGCAGCGGAAGAATTAGTCGCCGAAGGTTTCATGCTCGAGGAGGACGCGGAGCAAGCTGTGGCAGACTCGAGCGACTGGGGCCGCCCGCGCCACGACGTGCGGCTCTGAAAAGGTGAGCTCGGCAGAGCTGCGGCCTGCTTTGCGATAACCAGGGAGAAGTGCCGTGACCCGGACTGCAATGGTCGTTTGCCCACAGCCGGAAGCTGCCGAGTCCGGGATCGAAATTCTCAAAGCCGGTGGCAATGCCATCGACGCCGCGATCGCCTGCGCGATGGCGCAAACGGTGGTCGATCCACTGATGTGCGGCATCGCCGGCTTCGGCAGCATGGCCGTTTATCTGCCGGATGAGCGCACTCACGAGTACATCGATTTTCACGCGCCGGCCCCGCGTGCAGCAAAGCCCGACATGTGGGCACATCTGATCGAGGGCGAGACGCGGGATGGGTTCGGATTCGTGCTCAAGGGCCGCGTGAACGACCTCGGCTATCAGTCGATCTGTGTGCCGGCCGCACTGAAGGCCTTCGAGCAGGTGCATCGCGCGCATGGCAGGCTGCCCTGGGCCACGGTCCTGGAGCCGGCTATCCGCTGGGCCACGGACGGCTTCTTCGTGCGGCCAGCCATGTACACCTTCTTCCTGGAGGGATCGCAAATGGGCCGTGCCGCGACGGTGGAACGGCTCGCCTACAGCCCCAGCGGACGCGCGCTCTATTGTGATCCGGATGGCAGCCCCAAGCGGATCGGGGCGCCAATTCGCAATCCCGATTATGCCGAGACGCTGCGCCGCATTTCAGTCGACGGTGCCGATACGTTCTATACGGGCGAAATCGGAGCCCGCATTATTGCCGATATTCAGAAGCACGGCGGATTACTTTCAAGCGAAGATCTGGCGCACTATCAGCCCCGCCGCGTCGAGCCTCTGGTCGGCACCTATCGCGGACGACGGATCACGACGAACCAGCCTCCCGGCGGTGGTGTGATGCTCATCGAAATGCTCAACATTCTCGAGCATTTCGATCTTGCAACCCTGGGTCACAATACGCCTGAATACATGCGGATCGTTTCGGAGGCGATGAAGCGCGCCACCGTCGACAAGGACGCACACGTCGGCGATCCCGCGTTTTTCGATGTCCCGCTAGAGCGCCTGACCGGAAAAGATTACGCGGCCGGCCTCGCCGAGGAGATCCGGCACGGTGTCAGGGCGCACGTTCCGAGATTGCAGGGCGCCAACCCGGCACCGAAGAACACGACCCACATCTCGATCGTCGATGGCGACAGCAATTGCGTCTCCATGACACATTCGCTGGGCATGCCCTCCGGCGCGATCACGGACGGGCTGGGGTTTCTCTACAACGGCTGCATGGGCGTGTTCGACCCGCGTCCGGGGCGCGCCGGCAGTATTGCTCCGGGCAAATCCCGGTTCAGCGCCATGTGCCCGACCATCATTTTCGAGGGCCACCGGCCATCCCTCGTTCTCGGCGCGCCGGGCGGAACGCAGATCGTCATGGGCGTGCTGCAGACGATCCTGAACGTGGTGGATTTCGGTATGACGGCCCAGCAGGCCATCGCCGCGCCACGGTTCTCGTCTACGAGCAACGCAATCGACGTCTCGAACCGCATCCCGCGGTACCTCACACGAGAGCTCGAAGCGCAGGGCTACAAGGTCATCCGCAACCCGTACGGCTACACGATCGGCTGGGTTCACGCGATCAGGATCCACCCCGAGGGCCTCGAGGGAAGCGCTGACCCAGGCCGGGACGGCGTCGCCTACTCCGTAGGCGTGTAGAAGAACCGGCCTGCACGCCCACCCGCCGAACAAATCTGATCGGTGTTCCTCTTGCTGCCACACTCCCTGTTCAGGGATATGGGGACTGTTACGAGTGGGGGATCAGTGCATGTGGGGTGCGTTGTTTGTAGGTTGGGCGTTGGCTGCGGGCTTCAGTCTGCTCGCGAACGCGGCTACTGCTCAGCCGTCGAAGTTGGTGGGAGAAAGCATCAAAGAGACGATCACCGGTGCTATTCTCGAGCTCGACACGCCCCTCGGCACCAAGGTCCCGGTACGCTTTTCCAGCAATGGTCTGATGGCCGGAGAGGCCGGCCCCCTGGGCTCATATCTTGGTGCGGATCGCGACAGAGGGCGCTGGTGGGTTGCGAATGACCGCCTCTGCATGAAGTGGTTCAAGTGGTTCGAGGCCGGCACGCACTGTTTCGATCTGCAGCAGGACGGGCAGCAGATTTGGTGGCAGGAGCAGAGCGGGAAGAGTGGCACCGCAAGGATAGCCGGTCGTTTCGAAGAAGTGCCAGCAGCAACGAAGGTCGCATCGGTTGCCAAGCCTCGGCAGGTCCAGCAAAGACGTGAATCGGTCCCCCGGTCTCCCGAGCCGGAGCGTGCTGAGACGACCAACACGCAGAAGCACGTGAGCGCTCCGGTTCTCGCCTCGAACGCCGCGGCTGCCGAACCTGATCAGGCGCCGCGCTACGTTCAAGCAGGAGCCCTGATGACCATGGCTTCCATTCCCCGACCAGAGCCCGAAAACCCTGCTCCGACCGCGCCAGGGGCAGTCGCGAGAACTGCCGAGGCGCCGCCGTTGCCTGTCCGGCCATCGAAGCGTCCAGCATTGGTGCCGGAAAGGCCCTCAGTCGAGGGGGAAGCCGTTACCTTCCGCGTCGCGCGCGTCAGCAGCGACGACATTCTCAACGTGCGGAACGGCCCGTCGGAGTACCATATGCCGATCGGCTTCATAGAGCCGAATGGTCGGGGCATTTCCGTCGTCGGAGCCTGCCAGGGGATGTGGTGTCCGATCCGGTATGGACGTGTCCGCGGGTGGGTGAATTCCTACTATCTCAGTGCGGAACTGGCGAACCGGGAAGTTCTGGCCGGAGCCCGGTAAGCTCCGGCCGATTCATCAGCAAAGCGAGGCTGCAAGCTCTGCGAAGTTTGCGACGAGCATATCCGCCTGATGTGGCGTCTCCCCAAAGGGGCGCTTGCGGCGGTCGATGAAGGCCGTGCGCATGCCGTAGGACTTTGCGCCGATGCAGTCGAAGGCGTGATTGGCAACGAACAGGCAACTCGAGCGGTCGAGGCCGGTAAGCTCTTCGGCCTTCGCGTAAGTCTTCCAGTGCGGCTTGAAGTAGCCGGCTTCCTGCACCGAGATTACCTGATCGAAGGGGAAGCCGATGTGCGGCTTGGCTGCCTCCAGCATGTCGCGATCGCCGTTGGAGAGGATCACGAGCTTGTAGCCGGCACCGCGCAGCTTGTGCAGAGCCTCGACGACGTCAGGAAACGGCTTCAGCTTCTCGATTTCTGAAACGAGCCAGCGGACATCGTCCTGCGTGTAGCTGATCCCGCAGCGGTCCATCACGTAGGAAACGGCCCGATGGCCGATCTGCCGGTATGGCGTATGCCCGCGATCACAGAGCGCGTCGATCATGGAGTTCTCAAAGTGCGTGCGGCGCCACCACGTCACGAACCTGTGGGCTTCGCCTTGCCAGCCCTTTTGTTTGAGAAACGGTGCGGCGATCTCCGTCAGCCCCTTTTGCATGTCGACGATCGTTCCATACTGATCAAATACAAGGGCTTTGATTTCACGTTTGAGAATTTCAGGGCTTTCCATTCTTCTTCCATGCTCGCGTTTGGTCTCAGTGGCACGCGAACATCGTCCAGCCCGCCGCACAAGGCAATGCTATACTGCGGTGGTGTCGTGCATGCCCGCTATTATGCGTTGTGAGGCTCCGGAGCAGATCGTCCCAATTGGGTTCCTATAGGGATTCCGCACCGAATGTGTCGCAGGACTCCATCCGGCCTGTCTCGAATCCGCGGCGGAACCACCGGACGCGCTGGGCCGAGGAGCCGTGCGTGAAGGCATCAGGCACCACGCGACCCGTCATCTGCCTCTGCAGCGTGTCGTCTCCGATCCGGCTGGCCGCGTTGAGGCCTTCTTCGATGTCGCCCGGCTCGAGCCTGTTGTTCTCCCGATCGGTCAGCTTGGCCCACATCCCAGCCAGGCAGTCCGCCTGAAGCTCCATGCGCACCTGCACCTGGTTGGCGTCGCGCTCCGAAAGGCGGCCCTTCAACTCCTGAACCTTGTCAGAGATGCCGAGGAGCGTCTGGACATGGTGGCCGACCTCGTGGGCCAGCACATAAGCCTGAGCGAAGTCGCCAGGCGCCTTGAAACGGCGGGAGAGCTCATCGAAGAAGGAAAGGTCGATGTACACTTTCCGGTCGAGCGGACAATAGAACGGTCCCACCTGTGCCGCGCCCAGCCCGCAGCGCGTATCCACCGCTCCCGTGAAGAGGACGAGCTTCGGCTGCTGGTAGCTGCGTCCCGCGCGCTCGAAAACCGCCGTCCACACGTCCTCGGTATCTGCCAGGACGCGGCCCACGAAGCGCTTCATGGCGTCCTCGCCCTGGGTGGCCGTCCGTTCGCCACGGCCTGGAAGCTCGATGCCCTGGCGGTTGGAGCTTTCATCCCCAGGCCCACCGGGAAGCTGAATCTCACGACCGAGGTCGGGAAAGCCGCCGCCCGGCCCGCCCTGGAGAAAGTCGAGCGGATTGATGCCGAACATCAGCATCAGCGCGCCGATGATGAGCAAGGTCGTCAGGCTGAGGCCGCCACCCCTGCGGCCCATCGGAATGGGAAATCGGACCTGCCGGCCGCCACCGCCGGGAAACGGAAAACCGCGGCCGGGCCGACCCCGGCGGTCCTCGACGTTCTCACTCTCGCGATCGCCTTCGTTATAGCGCATTGCGCCCTCCGGACTGCCCCACCCGCCAAGCAAACTGATGTCGAGCACGATGAGTTGCAATAGACAAGGGCTGCTTTCAAATGGCGCTACGGTTTCCGCCGAGGGCCATGAAGAAACCTCAGTGCTCTGGCTTTGACACGGCGGGGGCGCAGGCGCAGTATCGTCGAGGGCCGGTCGGTATCGCAGGACCACGTTCATCGCCGCATCCCTGACGCACAGATAGAGGAGAGGAAGACCATGGCTGAAGATTGGGCTGCCGACGTCAAGAAGTATGCGCCCGATGCTGATGATAAGGCGGTTTCTGGTATCGTCCGCTATTGCGGAATTGCTCTGCAGAAGAGGGATTCATCCCTGGTCTCGTTCAGCGATAAGGAAGAGGTGGCGCGCGTCCGCGAGAACTTCCTCAAGAAGAAGCTGGGCCTCACTCAGGCCGATGCCGAGCTCGACAAGGCCATCTCGGCGGTTGGCGAGAAGATGAAGGGGGCTCGCGCCAGGAACCGGGTCACGGTGTACTACCTGCTGGCGGAGCACTTCGGCAAGCTGTCGACCTTTCAATAGCTTCGCATCGCGACTGGACAGTAGAGATCGGAGGTCGCGGCTCAACCGCGGCCTCTTTGGGCTGGAGGATCGAACTTCCTCCTTCCGTATATAGCTGTAGCTCGCGCCCCCCTTTCCTCTCACCGGCGGGCGGCCAGCGCCTTGCCTCAGCCCATCGCATGCTGTCTCAGGTTCGTCGGTAAGCCGCGGAAAGTCCTCAAAAACCTGAAAACGCAACGCGTTGGCGACGGCAAGGTCGTCCGGATCTGCCAGGAGAACGGTCTGCTGGTTCAGTCGCGTGGGAGCCACGGCCGTACGAACGTCATAAGGCTGGTTCCCCCCATGACCTGCACCGATGATCAGATCGACGAAGGAATGGAAATCCTCCGCACCGCCATCAATTCTGCCAGCAGGTCGGCGTCCTTGCATTAAGAACAGCTGCTGACTTGATGGCACAACATCTCCTGGCCATTGCCAGCGCCGCCTTGGTTCCGGGGAGTTCGCCGGAACCAAAAAAAACCTTCCTGGCCCGGTTAACTTCCGGCACCAATAAACCGTCGGCCGAGTCGCCGTCTAAGCTCGCCTTCGGAACTTGTGCTTTGAGGCCTGAAGGTAGCTACAGAGGAACGAGCAGGCGCGTGTTGCCCAGCTTGCGATCTGATCCGCTATATCCGAGTTTCCGGACGCGTTGCGTGGAGAGGAAAACTACGAAGCCGGCGAAGAAGTAAAACGATCGTGCTCCAACGTTGGCTATAGGAAAATCTCGCCGAGTCGACCACTTATTGCGGATAGCGCGTCCTTGATGGTTCCCCCGCGCCAGTGGGCGAACTCCTGAATTGAAATTGAGTCCTCCCCGTCGCAACCGATGAATGTAACCACGTCTCCTGCTACTGCATCGGAGTCATTGAGATCGACTACCGCGTGCTCAAACGAGATCCCGACGACCTGCAGGCGCCTCCCTCCTACGAGGACTTCCTGCCGATTTGAGACACCCGCAGAAGTAAGGCCCTGTGCCTGACCGATTGGAACAACCCCACGCCGTTTTGCGGAAGCTGCGGAGCCATATCCATCCGATGGCCCGCTACCGCCACCGTTCGGAGCGCCGACTTGAACGAGCCGCGCCCGCAAACCACGAAGGATCGGTTCGATACCATTCGACGTTGCTAGCGGCTCCGCTCCCGGATCAAGGCCATAAAGGGCATGCCCAGGACAAACAGCATTGAAGGGTCCTTCTAACCCCGACAATAAGCCAGCGCTGGCATTTGCCTGGACGAACTCGAATTCGATCCCCTTCCGCCTCAGACGAGCGACCAATTCTGCGAACCTCGCAAATCTATCCCGAACTTGGTCGCGCTGTGCGGAAGTCGAAAAAGGCAAATGAGTGTAGAGCCCCTTCAGCGATAGGCGCGGCAGGCGTGCCATTTCGATAATAGCTGCTTCAGCTGTATCGATGGGATAGCCGAGGCGGCCAAGGCCCGCATCCACCTTTATAAAAGCATCGACGGTGTGCTGACCGGCTGCCTCGTTCAGAGCCTCCGCCTGTCCCGGCGCGTGCAACGTGGGAATGAGATTTTTGCGGATCAGTGCAGGGTATGCTTGGGGAAGGCAATGGCCGAACATGAGAATCGGCAGGTTCACGCCGCCATCCCGCAAGGCGACGGCCTCCCGGAACGAACCGGTCGCCAACATTTCGCAGCCTGCCCTCTCGAGCGTTCGGCTAACGGCCAGGACGCCATGACCGTAAGCGTTCGCCTTGACAGATGCGATGATCGCTGCGTCGCCCGTGATTGCCCGAACCCGGGCTAGGTTCTGCTCCAGACGTCCAAGGTCGACCTCGATCCAAGCGGGATGGACAGCGGGATCTGCGGTCCATTCGGCTGCAGGCTCAAGTTGATGGATTGTGTTCACTCCGGAGTGCATGCCTTATCCCCTCCCCGGGAGAACCTAGGCTAAACTGACTGATCGCAAGTTGCCAGATAACACAGAATGTCGCATTTTGAAAGTTTTAATTTCAATTTCTGGTATTGTTGGTCGACCCGCATTACAAGGATAACCTGCTACCGCGCGACGACCTTCAGGAGGAACTGGTGATTGAGAGGGATCAGCCACTCGACCGGGTAATTGCCGTTCTTGGTGCCGTCGCCTCCGCCAAAAGCCCCAAGTCGGTGACCGAGATCGCTGCGGATCTCGGACTCCCGGGGCCGACGGTGCACCGCCTGGTTGCACAACTCCTTGAACGCGAACTCCTCAAGCGGGAAATTCACACCAAACGCGTCCTTGTGGGGCCGCGACTCGTCGAACTCGGCGCGAGTATTCTCGAAGCCGCGATACTGGCAGACCATCCACACAGAATCCTGGTGAGCCTCGCAAACCGACTAGGCGAGCATTGCCACATCGGCATCATCGTTGACGACGAGGTCCTGTATGCTGATACCGCGCGGGTGGATCGCGCTATTGGATTGCAGTTCCAGCCGGGTCGACGGGCGCCACTGCATTGCACCTCGACCGGCAAGCTTTACCTCGCCTCGTTGCCACCCCGGGAGCTCGCCTCCTGGATTTCGAATTCGGCGCTGCCGTCGTTTACGCCGCAAACGGTGGTCGACGGTTTGAAGCTTTCTGCTGAAATCGAAATTGTCCGGCAAAGAGGTTCGGCCGAAAGTCACGGGGAGTTCGTCGAAGGGGTTTCAGGCTGTGCGGTGCCAATCCGCAGAAACGGGCGCTTCATCGCCGGGCTTGGGGTTTCTGGGCCTAGCCTCCGGCTGAACCCCGCTCGTATACAAGAGATCCTGCCACATTTAATGGAGGCGTCGCGCGCGATTGCCGATGCTCTGTAGAATTTGCAATTCAGGAAGCACCCTACTCCGGTAACTGCACTTCACCGGATCGCGCATCCAATTTCGAGTGGTCCCCGCAAGCCACCGATGTGCACTCCAAGGGATGTCGGATTCAACCTGAGCCCCTTTTCACCAGCCCCTCATATCGAGGAGCGCCGTCGCCTGATGATCTCCGCCAGCCTGTCGACGTCGCTCTTCGTGTTGAAAAAGCCGAAGGAAACGCGAATGCCGCCCCGCTCAGGTGAAACGCGCACGTTCTCATCGGTAAGATACTGGAGCCACTCCTCCACCGCGAGATCGAGCACGTAGATGTGCGATCGATATCTGCGCTCTCGGGGCCCGATGAGGCCGATGTCGAGTTCGTCCAGTCGCTTGATCAGATGTTCGCCAAGATCGAGGACGTGCTCGTTAATCCGTTCGACCTTGATCCTTTCAATCAGCGTGAGCGAGGCTCCGAGCGCGTGGATGCCGGGAAGATTGAAGTTGCCGAGCTCGAAGCGACCGGCGTCAGTGCGGGGCTGCATGTTGTCGGCGGTGGCGATCAGGTCGGGAGGCGGATGCGCAAGACCGGCCGTCGCGAGATATGTGGGTCGAAGCTCGCTCAGGCCATTGCGGACATAGAGCACGCCCAGTCCTTGAGGCACGTAAAGGCCCTTATGGCACCCGAAGGCGATCATGGACGCGCCATTTTTCGCAACATCGATGGGGACGACACCGACGGACTGCATCGCGTCAATGACGAGATAGATCCCCTTCTTCTGCGCAAACTCGCCGATTCCCTCGATATCGAAGCGATGGCCGGCATGGAAGGTTACGTGCGACAGTGAAATGGCGCGTGTGCGCTCATCAATGTATTGCGCAAAGGTATCTGCGTTGGCAGTTTCGCCGCGCATCGGGACGAACCGCACCTCTACTCCTTTACTTCGGAGGTTGAGAAATGCATAGGCGTTGTTCGGATGATCGCCTTCGACCATCAGGACATTGTCGCCAGGCGCGAAGGGAATCGCGTTCGCCGCAATGTTGAGGCCCTCCGAGGTATTCTTCGTGAAGGCGATCTCCGAGGCGTCGGCGCCGATCAGTTTGGCGATGCGCGCTCGGACTTCTTCAACCCTCCTGAGCCACACGGGCTTCGGTCCCGCATATTCAAGGCCTTCCCGGTAGAAACTCTCCAGCGCCGCGTGCACGCTCGTCGCCAGCGGCGTCTGAAGTGCGGCGTCGAGATAGAGCATGCGCTGGCGGACAGGAAATTAGCGGCGCACGG
>JAEVZQ010000068.1 GCA_023392135.1 Pseudomonadota bacterium
GATCAGAGCTTCCCTAGATCTCTTCGCGGGAAGGGGAGGCGCTGCAGCACGGCTGCGAACGCCTCGCAGAAGGGGAACTGCGGCCCATCCGCGGCTCATGCAGCTTTCCGCCGCTCGTGATGGCGCCCCTCGCCGATTTCCTCCATGATTTTCGATACGAAGGGCTCGAGGTCCGACGGGCTGCGGCTGGTGATCAGCCCATTGTCCACCACCACGGGCTCGTCTTTCCAGTTCACGCCGGCGTTGACCATATCGGTATGGATCGAGCGGTAGGACGTGGCGGTTGCGCCCTTCACGACGCCGGCCTCGATCAGCAGCCATGGGCCATGGCAGATCGCCGCCAGCGGCTTGCCGGACTCGTAGAATCTCCGCACGAGCTCGACCGGCTTCTTCTGGACCCGCAGCAGATCCGGGTTGATCTGGCCGCCGGGGACGACGAGCGCCTGGTACTCGTCCGGATTTACGTCTTCCAGGTCCTTGTCGACCGGTATCTCTTCGCCCCAGTCCTTCATGTTCCAGCCGCGGATCGCGTCGGGACGCTGGCGGTTCTTCGGGGCGGCGACATCAACCTTGGCGCCCGCCTCGCGCAGCTTGTCACGAGGTACCGTCAGCTCCGATTGCTCGACCCCGTCTGTCGCGATGATGAGGATCCTGGCGTCCTGGATGTTCATGGCGCTTCTCCTGCTCTGATGGACTGTCTCTCGGGGTCAACGCGGTCGCGTCCTGACTGTTGCGGCGTCACGCGGGCGCGCTCGGCGCGTGAGCAGCGCTCAAGCCCAGTGGCGGATGGCCGGCATCAAGAAGAGTTCAATATCGCAGAGCAGCGGCAGCGGTCACACTAGTGGAGCAAATTTGACATTTGATCCCCGTTTGCGGCACGCGCCGTATCAAATGTCAAATTCAGATGCTCCACTAGAATCAGATGCTTGCTAGTGGTCCATCTGATTCCGACATTCGCTCTCGAGCTTGCTGCGGCGGGATGCAAATGTCGGAATCGGACCACTAGCGCCGGCTCAGCCCGATACGCACGGCTCTGATCCCCGAGCCCTGCGTGCTGATCGTCACGCTCTGGCGCGAACGAGAGACCGTGACGTTCATCGCGCCCGGCACGGTGCCTGCGAGGCGGAGCGATACACGGCTGTCACTGGCATGGCCCGTTGCCGTGCCGCTGGCGTTGAAGGTGCGCTCTTCCCACGTTCCGCTCACGTTGCCGCCACTGTAGGTCAGGCGGCCGCGGATCTCTATTTTGTTGGACGCACTGGCGCAGCGGATGGCCAGCCCGAGCACGTCGCCACCGCCAGAGTTCGTGTAATACGCATTGCAGCGCAGCCGCTCCGACTGGCCGCCCTCGAACTGGACGCTGCCGTTTCCCGACCAGGTGCCCTGGAGCGTGCCGAACGGACTTGCCGCTCCTGCCGCCGTGGTCCCGAGCAGGAGCACGGACACCACCCCGACTGCGCCGTGCGTGACAAAGGTTCGTGTCATCTTCATTGAATGAGCCTCCCTGGGGTGATCCGTAGGCACGACTTCCCGAACGCTCGATCCGCAATCCGCGTTCCTGCGGACCGAATCGAAAGTTTCGCAATCGTCTGAAGGAATGGGAGACGCATTATCTGTGCCCTGAGCCCCGAAGGACACGCCAGTCGTTCGGTTAGCGCGCCTCCCGCCTCCGCCTCGACAGGTTCCAGCCAAGACCGATCAGAATTGCCCCGGGCACGAGGGCAAGCAGCCCGTACGTGATGAGATGATTCCAGATGGCCCTGTCGTACGCGGCCCGCACCTGCGGATCACCCGCCGGCATGTCGAGGGGAAAAACGGGCCAGGTCGTGCCGGCGACGTATGCGACACCGGCGATCCACAGACAGCCGAAGACCAGGAAAATACGAGCCACTGCGCCCTCCAAGCCCGAATCTGATTGTTATCTTGAAACTAAGGCAATGGACGCGCGCTGAAAAGTTGCCGCTCATCGCCAGTTGTTGCGAGCGACTCATGACGAGCCGCCATCGGAAGCGATCAACTGGAAAAAGGCACGAACCCGGTCGACGTCGTGGAATTCCTCAAATTGGACGATCTTGTCCCCCCCTATGCGCCAGACATGCCGCATAGTTCCCTCGTAGGTATAGCCCGTTGCCTTGTGGCGAAAGTGGAAGCGCACCTGCGAGTGAAACGATCCCCCTTCGGCCGTAATCTGCACGGGCTTGTACTCGATGAAGTCGAAGAAATCGAGAAGCGCCGACAGCTGGCGCGCGAGTGCAGCCTTGCCGTGAACGCGGCCGGCGAAAGGCACGACGTCCTGAGGAACATGGATCGCGAATTCTACGTCCTCTGCGAAGCAGGCCAGTGTCAAATCGAGATCACGCGCCGCCCATGATGCGTACGCGGCCTCGAGCAATAGGGCATCGCTCGCTCGCATGGTGGAACCTTCCGCTGCCAGCAGCCAGCTGCCAGCATAGGCGATCCGTACCCACCCTGACTACTGTCCTGGCCGTCCTGTTTTGCGCGGTCGGCCGCGACGACGCTTCTTCTCGGATTCGTCCTGCAACTCGAGGGTCTTGACAGGCTTGAGTGGCTGCGTTTTGCCGGCAGGCAATCCGCGCTCGCCGTGGGGGCCCATCTCGTCGAGCGTCGGCTTGTGCGGACCGCGCACGCCTTCGCCGAAAGCGCCGGCGCGTGTGCGCGGATCAATCCGCGGGCTGCGCGCGGGCACGGGTCGGTCCGTCCCCGGTCCCATGTCGTCGAGAGGCGGCTTGTGTGGGCGGGAGGTCGACTGCGCGTAGGTCGGCTGAACCGGCTCATACTCGCGCGAGATACGGGATTGTGATTCTCCCTCACCGCGCGTGGGCGCACGGGCGGATGGGGCGCCGCCGAACTTTCGCTTGCCCTCGTAGCGACCGGCGCGTTCCTCAACGTCCGCCTGCCGAGCTAGCGGATCGTCTGCAACGGCAAGCTCGGTCTCGCGCAGCCGCTTGATCTCATCACGCAGCCGCGCCGCGGTCTCGAACTCGAGGTCGGCGGCGGCCTCGCGCATGCGCTTCTCGAGATCGGCGATGACGGCCTGGAGGTTGTGCCCGACGAGGACCTGGCCGGCTTCGGCGAGGCCCGCATCGACCGTGACGTGATCCTGCTCGTAGATGGAGGCCATTACGTCGGCGATGTTCTTGCGAACGCTTTCCGGCGTGATGCCGTTCGCCTCGTTCCAGGCCGTCTGCTTCTCGCGCCGGCGGTCGGTCTCGGCGATGGCGCGCTCCATCGAGCCGGTGATCTGGTCGGCGTAGAGGATGACGCGTCCGTCGACGTTGCGCGCGGCACGGCCGATGGTCTGGATCAGCGAGGTCTCGGAGCGCAGGAAACCTTCCTTGTCCGCATCGAGAATGGCGACGAGCCCGCAATCGGGGATGTCCAAGCCCTCGCGCAGCAGGTTGATGCCGATCAGCACGTCGAAGGCGCCGAGGCGGAGGTCGCGGATGATCTCGATGCGCTCGATGGTGTCGATGTTCGAGTGCAGGTATCGCACCCGCACGCCCATCTCGAGCAGGTAGACCGTGAGGTCCTCGGCCATCTTCTTGG
>JAEVZQ010000107.1 GCA_023392135.1 Pseudomonadota bacterium
TCGCCCATCGACGGCGTCTTCGGTTCTCGTTGCCCCCGGTCCGGAGCACGCGCTCCTTGCGAAACGGACGGATCGCCCCGAACCCGTCGCGACAATATACGTTGAATGCTGCCCATCACAGGCCGAAGTTCTCGTCCGGCCACACTTATCCCGCGGATAGAGAGCCGGTGAGCCGCAGGTCGTAATGCCGCAATCAGGGGAATTTTAGCACGCTCGATTTGTGCTGGCGACAGCGGCAGTTCCGCCCGCCACCTCAAGCCGGGGATGATCCGGATCGCACTTGGCTCAGCGTCAGGCGGTCTTGCGGTGATCGTTTCGATCAGTTGATGAGCTTGTCGATCGTGATCGGCAGGTCGCGGATCCGCTTTCCCGTAGCGTGGTAGATCGCATTTGCGATGGCCGCCGCGGCGCCGACAATGCCCAGCTCCCCAAGACCCTTCGCGCCGAGCGGGGATACCTCCGGGTCCGGTTCATCGACGAATATCACATCAATGTGACCGACGTCTGCGTGAACCGGTACGTGGTACTCGGCGAGATTGTGGTTCATGATGCGCCCGATCCGGTGATCCGTCATCGCCTCTTCCTCGAGCGCCATTCCTTGTCCCATCACGATGCTGCCGAGGATCTGGCTACGCGCAGTCTTGGGGTTGAGGATGCGACCGGCGGCGGCCGCGCAAACGACCCGGGTGACGCGAACGACGCCAAGCTCCTCGTCGACCTTGACCTCCGCGAAAAACGCGGAATGGGAATTGCTCGTCTTGTCACGCCGCCGGTGGGGCTTGTAGGTCTCCTCGGATGAAATCGACGGCTGCCCCGATGCTCTTACGGCGTCCTCATATCTCACCTGGCGCGAAGGGTCGCCTTTCAGGCGGATCGCGCCATCTGCGAACTCGACCTGGTCCAGTGTCGGGGACCCAAGGGCCGAGTTGCTCATATTGGTCGCAATTCGATGAATTTTGTCCGCCAGCGATCGACAGGCGAGCTGGACGGCGGCACCGACGGAGGCCGCCATCCACGAGCCGCCTTCGAGCGGTGACTCGGGCAGATCGGAATCGCCAAGCTTCACGCGAATACGATCGGCCGGAAGCCCGAGTGTTTCGCCCGCGACCTGGGCCATGATCGTGTATGTGCCGGTGCCGATGTCAGAGGCTGCGGATGCGATCTCCAGGCTGCCGTCGGCCGCGAGGGTCGCGCGCGCAGCCATCTCCGCCAGCAGAGTTTCCCAGATGCCGCTGGCCATGCCCCAGCCGACGAGCTCCTTTCCCTCGCGCATCGAGCGTGGCGCATGGCTCCGCTTGTCCCAACCGAACCGCGCGGCGCCTTCCCGGTAGGCCGCCAGCAGTGCCTTGCTCGTATATGGCGTATTCGTCACCAGGTCGAAATCGGTGAAGTTGGCGATGCGCAGCTCGAGCGGGTCCATGCCGGCCGCATAAGCCAGCTCGTCCATCGCGATCTCGAACAGGTTCATGCCCGTCGCGGCGCCCGGAGCCCGCATGTCGCCGGGGGTCGACGTGTCGAGCGGGGTCAGTTCATGTCCGAAGGAGGCGTTCTCGCAGCCATAGATCATGCCGGCCCACTTCACGATGCTTTCGGAGTAGTCCTCGTATCGCGAGGTGGCGGTCGTGGCATCGACCGCGATCGCTGACAGTTTGCCCGTCTCATCCGCTCCAAGCGACACACACTGAAGGCACTCGGGACGGTGCGTGTGCGTGAACATCTGCTGCCGGGTCATGACGACGCGAATGGAACGTTCGAGCATCTTGGCGGCGAGGACGGCAAGATTGACCTGCCATTGCGGTCTCAGCCCTGAGCCGAAAGCTCCACCGACGTACGGGTTGAGAACACGAACCTTATCGGCTGGCAGGCCGAACACGTTGGAAAGATACGTCTGGACGTTCTGCGAGCCCTGGTTCTTGTCGTAGACCGTGATCTTGCCGCCATCCTCCCAGATCGCGGTAGAGGCGTGCATCTCCATCGGATTGTGAACTTCCATCATCAGCCGGTAATCGCCATCCACACGCACCGGGGCCGATTTCAAGGCACCATCGGCATCTCCCCTGTCATCCGGGGGAACCGCGTGCGAGCGCACCTTCTGGGGAGGGTAGCGCTCGGACAGTCCGGTGTTGAAATCGGTGTTGTGCGGCTGGGCGTCGAAGGTCACGGCTACCAGGCTTGCGCCATAGCGGGCGATCTCTGGCGTTTCGCCGACGACGAGCGCAATGGGCTGACCGCTGAAATGGATCTTCTCATCGTAGAGCGGCCGCAGCGGTGAGCCTGGAGGAGACGCGTCATCTTGATAGCTGCTGTCCTGCCAGGCGACGTGCGGCCGATTGAGGTGTGTGATCACCTCGACGATGCCCGGCAAGACAAGAGCCGCTGACGTGTCGATCGCGGTAATGCTGCCCTTGGCAATGGGGCTGGAGATGGCGAAGCCGTAAAGCAACCCGTCGGCCGGATACTCTGCTGCGTACCGTGCCGTGCCGGTCACCTTCGCGACGCCATCGACGCGGCTCAGGGGCTCGCCGATGTGAACGGTGGTCGCCATGGCTCGTCTCCTCAGGCGACGCGCTTGTCGATCTGCGATTGCGGGGTGCCGCTCGCTGCCTGCTCCAGCGCACGCACGATGCCCTTGCGAGCGAGCGGGATTTTGAAATCGTTGCCGCCCTGGCCTCTGGCGTCGTGGAGAATCGCATCGGCAACGGCCGCGAAATGCTGCCGCTCGGGCGGCTTCCCCACGAGTAGATTCTCAGCGTCCTTGTCTCGCCATGGCTTATGCGCGACGCCGCCGAGCGCAAGGCGGACATGCGAAACGTGGCCATTTTCTATCCGCAACGCAGCGGCCACGGAGACGAGCGCGAACGCGTAGGACAGGCGATCCCGTAGCTTCAGGTAAGTGTAATGGCGAGTGAAGGTTTCGTTCGGCAGGTCGACGGCAGTGATCAGCTCGCCGGGCCCGAGATTGGTGTCGGCATTCGGCGTATCGCCGGGCAGCCGGTGGAAGTCGGTGAAAGGAATGACGCGTCCACTGCCATCGGGCCTCGCGACCTGCACGTCGGCATTGAGGGCGGCAAGCGCCACGCACATGTCTGACGGATGTGTCGCGATGCAATGATCGCTGGCGCCGAGGATGGCATGGAGGCGGTTGACGCCGCCTATTGCGCCGCATCCACTGCCCGGCTTGCGTTTGTTGCAGGAGGTCGCGGTATCATAGAAGTAGTAGCAGCGCGTGCGCTGCATGATGTTGCCGCCCGTTGTCGCCGCATTCCGCAGTTGCGGGCTGGCTCCGGCGAGCAACGCACTGGACAGGAGCGGGTAGCGATCCCTGATCCGCGGGAAGTAGGCGGCATCGGAGTTGCGGACGAGCGCGCCCAGGCGCAGACCGCCATGGGGCGCGTCTTCGATCCGGTCGAGCGGGAGCTGGTTGATGTCCACCAGCCGCATGGGATGCTCGACGTCCTCTTTCATCAGGTCGAGGAGGTTGGTGCCGCCTGCTATGAACTTCACTCCGTTTGCCGATGCTTCGCGCACCGCTTCGGAGACAGCACCGGCCCGCATATAGCTGAACGGTCTCACGTGCCGCCTCCCTGCTTGGCCATCACTTCCATGACTGCATCGACGATGTTCGGGTAGGCGCCGCAACGGCAGATGTTGCCGCTCATGAGCTCGCGCACTTCGTCTGGCGTGTGCGCGTGACCCTCGTTGATCAGTCCGACAGCGGAGCAGATCTGGCCCGGTGTGCAGTAGCCGCACTGGAACGCGTCATGGTCGATGAAGGCCTGCTGCATCGGGTGCAGGGCGCCATCACTTGCGAGACCTTCGACCGTCGTCACCTGCCGCCCGTCCTGCATCACCGCGAGCGTCATGCAGCCCAGGATACGACGGCCGTCGACAAGCACGGTGCAGGCGCCGCACTGGCCGTGGTCGCAGCCTTTCTTGGTGCCGGTCAGATCCAGTCGGTCCCGCAGGAGATCGAGCAGGGTGGTCCACGGCGGGACATCGAGGTCGTAGACGGCTCCATTGATGGTGAGGCGGAGCGGTACCCTGATCGAGACGTCGCGCTGTGGCTCGAGATCGGCCCGTGTCCGCTCCTGAGTGGTGGGCTGCAAGGTCGTCCTCCGTTGGTCGAAACGGGGCTTGCGTTACCGCTCAACAGCAGGGGCGCTCGATTGGTTCCGCAGATTCAGCCGGCTCCCGACTGCCTCGGCCCAAGTCTACGCAGAGTGCGCGGGTCGACTATACCCGGCCGATTGCCTTCAGCCGGTCCAGCGCCTCTTCGGCCAGCTTCTGCGTCAGGTCTGCCGCCGGCCTCTCCCGGCCAAGTGCGGCCGACTGTCCGGACCAGAGCGATGTAAAGCCTGACGAGCCCTTTGCTTCGGCCGCGGCGCGGATCGGGGCCATTGCTCCAGCGGCCAGCGGGAAGGCCGGCGCATCCGGCGATACCGGGCCGACCTCACGGACGATCCGGTTGATCAGGCCACGCGCGGGCCGCCCGGTGAAGACGTTGGTCAGCACCGTGTCATCATCGTGGGCCGAGCGTAGAGCCTCGCGATGCATGCCGGACACCTTCGCCTCGGGGCAGAAGAGGTAGGCCGTGCCGATCTGAACACCCGCAGCGCCCAGCGCGAACGCGGCGGCTATGCCTCGCCCGTCGGCAATGCCGCCGGCCGCGATCACCGGCACATCGACTGCATCGACGACCTGCGGCACGAGCGCGAACGTGCCCGCCTGCGAGGCGATGTTCTCCGTCAGGAACATGCCACGGTGACCACCGGCCTCTGCGCCCTGGGCGATGATGGCGTTGCAGCCATGCTCAGCGAGCCATTTCGCTTCCCGTGCGGTCGTCGCCGACGAGATGACCTTCGCACCCGTTGCCTTCACCCGCTGCAGCAGCGTGCTTTCCGGCAGTCCGAAATGAAAGCTCACGACCTGCGGCTGGAATTCCTCGACGATCTGGCAGGCGGTCTCGTCGAAAGGCGCCCGGCTCGTGCTTGGGGTCGGCGCATTCGGATCGATGCCAAGCTCCGAGTAATAATGGCCGAGCCGGGCTTTCCAGTGCGCCTCACGGCCTGCATCGGGCACCGGCGGCGTATGTGTGAAGAAGTTCAGATTGACCGGCTTGTTGGTCCGCTGCCGGATAACGCTCATCGCGGTGCGGATCTGCTCGGGCGTGGAGAGCGCGCAGGCGTAGCAGCCGAGCCCACCCGCTTCCGACACGGCAATACCAAGCTCCGGCGTGCTCGGGCCGGCCATAGGGGCCAGGAGAATGGGATGCTCGATGCCGAACAGCTCGATAATCCTGCGGTCTGGCCACATGGGCGCTGCTCCAATTCTGAGTTGGCTTCAGCCGGCGCGAGCTGCGGCCAGCGACTTCCTTAACGCCTTCATCTCTTCGAACTTACGCGTGACATCGCGCATGACCGCTCCGATCCCGACCATCCGGCCTTCGGCGTCTCGGAACGGCAGTATTGAAAACTCCACGGAGATGCGGGACCCATCCTTGCGCAACGCGGGAACGGCGAGAAGATCGCCTTGCCCATAGCGGGTGTGTCCGGTGCGCATGGTTTGGGCGTAGCCTTCTCCATGCCGGGCACGCAGGTTTTCCGGAATGATGATGTCGAGCGGCTGCCCTATCGCCTCGTCTGCCGTGAAGCCGAAGATCCGCGCACATCCGGCGTTCCACATGCGGATCACGCCGTCCTTGTCCGCCAGCAGAACACCGTCGGGCATCGTGGAGAGGAACGCCTCGTGGAAGTTCGAAATCCCGAGCATCTCTGTCCCCCTCCGGGCTGATCACTTCTGATATACGGCTTTTTCGGTGACGATGACATTCATCGGAATGTCGTGCGGCTGCGGGACGAATTCATCGACCCGACCGAACTCGAAGCCGATGCCGATGGCGAAGGGCCTGAGCTTTGCCAGGGTCCGGTCGAAATAGCCGCCGCCATAGCCGAGGCGGTAATGATCCCGAAAGCCGACGAGCGGGGCGATGACGGCATCGGGCTCGACAGGCTGGCGCTGCTTGGGAACGGGAATGTTCCAGAATCCGCGCTCCACCGCATCGCCCATTATCCACTTCCAGTATTCGAGCGGCGCGCCCTTCTCGACCACGACCGGGAGCGCCAGGGTTGCGCCCCGCGCTCGGCAGATCTCATCACCCAGCGGACGCACGTCGACCTCGCGCTTGATCGGCCAGTAGATCCCGAGGCAGCCGAAGGTCAGCTCCTCCAGGACGATGCGCAGATTCGCGAGCAACGGCTCGATGAGCGCGGCCCGCTCGGCCAGAGGCATGTTGTGGCGAAGCTCGAGGAGCCGGTTGCGCTGAGCCTTCCGCCACTCGACGACGTCAGGCGGCATCATGGTGCACCTCGAGCGGCTGGCCGCGATAGACCGCGATCGCGTGCTGAAGGGATTGCGCGATCCGCTCGGATCGGTCGATGAACAGCTCCGCGGCTGCGGGCGGGCAGACTTCACGGGCCGTCCTGGCGAACAGCGACAGCCAGTGAGCAAAGTGCCGAACCGTGATGCCGGGCAGCTTGGCGTGGGCCGGCACCGGCCTGCCCTTGAACCGCCCCGTCATCAGCGTGACCGATGACCAGAAAGCACATAGCCTGTCCAGGTGCTCCGGCCAGTCCTCGACGTGAGTATTGAAGATCGGGCCAAGCAACTCGTCGCGCCGAACGCGGGCGTAGAAGGTGTGCACGAGCTCGCGGATCATCGGCTCGGTGACGCCGACCTCCAGGCCTGGCGCTTTGGGGTGCGGTGGAATTGTCACCTATACGGCCTCCTTGAAGCGGCATCATGGATACATCTTTCGGCATTCCTCTGCAATGATGCGAGGTTGGTTCCTTCGCTCACGATACAGCGGCCGATACCGATTGTGGCGGCCGGGAGGTGCCGATATGGTCCGGACGCAATTCGAGGGGTGAAGCCGATGATCTTGCTGAGCCGACGCGCCACGCTGGGGTCCCTTGCTTCCCTAGCGTTGGGTGCCTGGCCAGATGGAGGTGCTGCGGCGCAGAGCGGAAGCGCCGATGTCCCTGTCATCGCTGCCGCCGCGAGCCTCCAGTTTGCGCTGGAGGAAATCGTGGAAGGTTTCAAGGCCGTGACCGGCCAGTCCGTTCGGCTGTCGTTCGGCTCGTCGGGAAATTTCGCGCGCCAGATCCGGCAGGGTGCCCCGTACGAGATGTTCCTGTCAGCCGATGAAGAGTATGTGCTCGACCTCGCGCAATCCGGGCTGACGCGCGATGAGGGAGCGATCTATGCCGTCGGCCGGATCGTGATCTACGTCCCGCATGGATCGCAGCTGAAGGCGGATGGTGCGCTGGATGACCTCGCGGCAGCCCTTGCCGACGGCCGCATCGAGCGTTTCGCCATAGCCAATCCGGAGCATGCGCCCTATGGCAAGCGGGCAGAGGAGGCGCTGCGGCACAAGCAGCTGTGGGAGCGCATCCGGCCAAAGCTCGTCTTCGGCGAGAACATCGCGCAAGCTGCACAGTTCGCCACATCGGCAAACGCCCAGGGCGGCATCATCGCGTACTCGCTTGCGGTGTCACCGCGTCTGGCTCGGCTCGGCTCGTTCGCACTGATTCCGGAGCAGTGGCACACCTCGCTCAGGAACAGGATGGTGCTTTTGAAGAACGCCGGCCCGGTCGCGGAGCGCTTCTATTCCTATCTGCAAGAGCAGGAGACCCGCAGCGTGTTCAGAAAATATGGGTTCGTATTGCCCGGCGAGGCGACCTGATCGCGCGCGGGAGTTTCTGAGTATGGACTGGACCGCGCTTTTTCTCTCGCTACGCTTGGCATTCCTGACGGTTCTGCTGCTGTTGCCGATCGGCATTTTCGCAGGACGGGTGCTGGCGTATCGTCAATTTCGGGGGAAGGGGCTGGTCGAGGCGATCGTTGCCCTCCCGCTCGTTCTGCCGCCAACCGTTTTCGGCTATTATCTGCTGGTCGCTTTTGGTGCGGCCTCCCCGCTGGGTCAGTTATGGCAGGCGGTCTTCGGAGGCCGGCTCGTTTTCACATTCGAGGGCCTGCTCATCGCATCCGTTATTTTCAATCTGCCGTTTGCAATCCAGCCCATGCAGCGCGGCTTCGAGGCGATTCCGCCCGATGTGCGCGAAGCAGCAGCATGCTGTGGGCTGTCACCTTTACAGGCGCTCGGAAAAATCGAGCTGCCTTTGGCCTGGCCGGGCATTCTGACGGGAATGGTGCTTTCCTTCGCCCATACGCTCGGCGAGTTCGGTATCGTGCTGATGGTGGGCGGCTCGATCCCGGGTGAAACCAAGACCATCGCCATCGCGATTTACGATCGCGTCCAGGCGTTCGACGACATGGCTGCAGGGCAGATGTCGGCTCTTCTGCTTTCGATTTCGCTCGCCACTATTGCGCTCACATACGCATTTTCGCGCCGGATCGGCCGGCGGTTAGGGTGAGCGCCGTGGAAGGATTGCGCGTCGAGCTGTGCCAAGAGCGACCGATACCGCTTGCGGCGCAATTCTCCTGTGCCCCCGGCGAGGTGCTGGCGCTCGTGGGACCCTCCGGCAGCGGAAAGTCGACCATCCTCCGCTCCATCGCAGGCACGTATCGGCCGCAGCTCGGAAAGATCGAAGTCAACGGAGAGACATGGCTTTCCGCCAATACGGGCCATTTCGTTCCGGCACATCGGCGTGCGGTGGGCATGGTCTTCCAGACCTATGCTTTGTTCCCGCATCTATCGGCACTCGGCAACGTCACGGCTGCAATGGGCCATGTGCCTGTGAGAGACCGCGAGGCGAAGGCAAAGGCGCTCCTGGCAACGGTTCACCTCTCCGGCCTCGAGCAGCGCCGCCCGGCCGAGTTGTCCGGAGGCCAGCAGCAGCGGGTCGCGGTGGCAAGGGCGCTGGCGCGCGAGCCGAAGGTGCTGCTGCTCGACGAGCCGTTCTCGGCGGTCGACAAGGCCACACGCCAGCGACTCTATCGCGAAATCGCCGAGCTGCGACGCGGCCTCAACATGCCCGTCGTGCTCGTCACCCATGATCTCGATGAAGCCGTCATGCTCGGGGACCGCATGGCCGTGCTGCATCGCGGCCGCACACTGCAGACCGGCACGCCTGAGGAAATCACCACCAGGCCTGTTTCAGCTGATGTTGCGCGCCTTGTGGATCTCAGGAATGTATTCGAAGGCCGGATTGCAACGCGCGATACAGCGAATAGCGTTTCGGCCATTTCGTGGGCTGGGCTCGGGATCGAGGCGCCGGTTCGGCCGGACCTGCAGGTCGGCCAGCCAATCACCTGGGTCATTCCCGACGGCTTCGTCGTCCTGCACCGCCGCGACCGCCCGTCCCGCGGTGAGCACGAGAACCCGGTGCCCGGGATCATTGAGACCGTCTTGCCGATCGGCCAGACGGCACACCTGACGCTCCGCCCCAATCACGATCCGAACCTGCCCATCCACTTTTCGGTGCCCCTTCATGTGGCACGCCGAAATGGTGTCGAGCCCGGCGTGGCGGCGAGCGTTTCCCTCCTCGCCGAAGGCATCCACATCATGCCAGCGAGCTGACGCCGGGCCGAGTTTGCCGGTTGCGCATATCCCGGCCCGGAACGGCCCGATCTACACGTCGGAAAGATAGCGTGGCAGCTCCGCTTCGTACTCGGGGAAGTAGCGCGCTATGACGGCTACGTCGAACTCTCGAAGGATCGATTCTTTTGGTTCGCGGTCGACCAGAAACCGGAATGAGGCCTCGATGCACTGCTCCGGCGTGATGCGGCCCTGCCCAAGCTGCGCGACCGTGCCTTCGGAGATGGTCACGCGGTGACAGGTCTCGCCTCCGCCTTCGCGGACTCTGACCCTGAACGTGAGCGGGTCATCGCTCAGTCGCTCGACATCGATCATTCCCCTCCTCCGGTGTCCTGGCCGTTTTCCAACTGAGCGGAAGCTTATTGCCGGATGGAGGTGCCGCTCCCATTTTTCAGAAACGCATGTGCGCCCTGGCTCGTCCGTGGCGTTGTTATGATGGTACTGAGGGAGGCGAGAATGCAAGCGGCTCAGGTCATGACGTTCGGTGCGGCCACCATTCAACCGGATGCATCGATCCGGGAGGCGGCGCGCATGATGCTGGATTACCGCATCAGCGGTCTGCCTGTCGTGGATGAGGACGGCAATCTGGTGGGTATCATCACTGAAGGCGACCTGCTGAGTGGTATCACGGGCGATAGCCACCGCCGCCGCTGGTTGGAGTTCATACTCGATCCGGGAAAGAAAATCCCCACGCAGGTCTCTCCTCACGCGCAGACCGTTGGAGAGGCGATGACCCGCCAGGTGATTACGGCCATGGAGGGGACACCGGTTCAGGAAATCGTCAAGCAGATGAAAACGAACGGCATCAAGCGTGTGCCGGTCGTCCGCGATAACAAGGTCGTTGGAATTGTCAGCAGGGCGGATCTCCTGCGCGGGCTGGCTTTGGAAGCGAAGATGATGCCGGCCGCGACCGCCGAGGATTATGCGCTGAGGGACAGGGTGCTTCACGCTCTGTCCGGCGAGGCCCGCGGAAGCCGCAGCTCGATCAATGTGCTGGTCCAGAATGGAATTGTCGAGCTGCGTGGTGCACTACCGGATGCAAGCCTGCCAGAAAAGCTCGTCTCGGCTACCCGGCAGGTGCCCGGCGTCGATGAGGTGGTCAACCGCCTCGTCGTTGTCCCCCGGGCCCAGAGCGCATGATGACTTGATGCCAGCTCAGCTCATTTGGCCTCGGAAAGCATTGCAGCGTAGAGCCGCTCCGTATCTTCGCGACGGTTGAGCTGGGTCCCCACCGTCATGAGCGCTGCTCCGCCAGCAGCAATTCCGTAGCGCACGGCGTCGCGAATATTATTGCCCTGGGCAAGGGAATGCACGATGCCGCCGAGCATACTGTCGCCGGCGCCCACAGCACTGCGGATTGGAACCTGGAGCGCTGGGAAGTGCTCCGCGAGGTCGGCCGTCACCAGCAACGCACCTTCGGCGCCGAGCGACAAGACGACGACCTCGGCGCGGCCTTCTGCGATCAACTTGCGCCCGGCATCGATCTGGTCGCTCCTGGTTGCGAGCTCGCGGCCTGCAAACTCGGAGAGCTCTCTCAGATTTGGTTTCACGAGATAGATTCCCTCGTGTCCCGCCTCCCTGAGTGCGTCACCCGACGTGTCGAGAAAGTATTTGGCACCCAGCGATTTGGCCAGCCGGGCGACACGTGCGTAGAAATCGGCGGGGACGCCCAGCGGCAGGCTGCCGCTTGCGACCAGAAACCTCGGTGACGGATCGAGGTTTGCAACAGCCTCGATGCACCGCTCCTCCTCTTCAGGAGACAGCTCCGGGCCGGGGAAGACGAAGCGGAACTGGTCATTGCTCACCCGTTCGTCGACTGTGATGTTGACGCGCGTTTCGCCCCGGATCGGTATGACGACCTGCGGAATTCCTGCAGCATCGAGCAGTTGCTGCAAGGAGTGCCCGACCGGACCGCCTGCCGTGTAGACTGCAGTCGCATTGCCGCCCAGCTCGAATATGACCCGCGCCACGTTTATGCCTCCGCCGCCGGGGTCATAACGCGCGGTCGAGCAGCGCAGCTTATGCGTGGCCGTCACCCGTTCCGTTGCCGTCGCAATATCGAGCGCAGGGTTGAGGGTCAGCGTACAGATTACGGGCATGCGTCAGCGGTTCTCCTCACCAATTCAACAGGCCGATCCCGAGTGCGGCATTCGTTTTCCTGACCGAGGTCTGCCAATCCTTCTCCCGGCCCGAAAGAGCACGAATAGCGTCGATCGTTTCCGGAATGACGATGGCCTGGTTGTCCACCATATAGGCATAGAACAGCTCATCGTCCTGAACCTTGAGCATATCCTCCCAAAGCGCAACCTCATACAGGTTATCGTGCGGTCGGCCGAGATCAGCCATCATTTCCTTGACCGCGTTTATCGCGACAAGATTATCGCTCATTCGAATGAAGGCGATGCGCGAAGAAGTGCGGAACGCTTCAAGCACCTCGTCCTTGCTCGCCGGGCGCTCCAATTGGATTGCCCAGTAATGCATATGCGCCAGCGTTTCCGGAACCTTGACAGCCATTGTGACGACATCGAGTTCGGGATCCACGCTTTGCGCGTCAGGTGCCTGATGGCTGGGAATGTCCGGCTCAGGGACCAGCGTATTCATGATGCCGCCCTGGTGGCTCTCCCAGGGATCGGTTGCGCGCCGCAGCAGCGTACCGCGCGCTTTCTTCAGCAGGCCTGCGCGCTTCAGCGCGGAAAGCGTACGTACTATGGACGTCGTGTTGCATGATACGACGCGCGTCGACTCCCGTCCGACAGCACTGACGAAGTTCGATTCGGCAACGAACGAATGGCCTGTGACCTGGTGCTTCTCGCCGCCCTGCAGGATGAACTTGATGCCTCGCTCGCGATAACGCTCGACGTTCGTCGCAGCGATTTTTTTCGGCGTGCAATCGACAACAATTTCGGCGGTGTCGAGCAGATCATCGAGTGTGCCGGAGACGTCGAGCTTTGCCTGCTTCATGGCCTCTGTGCTTTGGGCTGTCGCGCCGAAAAGCCTGAAGCCCCTGATGATCGCAACGCGTGCGCGCCAGTCCGCCACCACGTCCGAAATCCCGACGAGGTCCATGTCGTCCTGCTGTGCGACCGCTGCGGCCACGCGTTTGCCTATGACGCCATAGCCATTCACGGCGACCCGGATTCCATTTGTTCCATTCACGGCCAGCCCTCCTCTTCTCCGTTACAGCCCCCTTTCCCCAATTCTCACTTCAAGTAGCGCGTTTGACGTCCGCCTGGCCGGTGAGCACGCGACGCCTGTCCTCGAATTCCTGTTGATCGATTTCTCCGCGGGCAAACCGCTCTTCCAGAATTTCGACTGCGGAGGACTTCAGAGGGGGCTGCTCCCTTTGCGTGCCCCAACCCGCGATCCAGCGGACCAGCAGGGCGGCAAGTGCAAAGATCGCCGCCCAAAATAGGATCATCATCAGAACGCCGAAGAGCATGGGCCCGAAGCCCCAGGTCTCGTGCCACATTCCGTAATCCTTGTAGACCTGCGCCTCGGCCGGAAGCACGGCCGGGATGCCCGCCAGCAGGGCGGCCGGCCTAATGACACTGGTCGTTCTCTTCGTCACTACGACGGGAACGCCGGGCGGCATCGCCGGATCCCTGATGAGGCGAGGCGCCGCTCTACCTTTCAGAACAGTTGCGCCAGCTCGGCCGAGTCGCCGTCACGCCCAGGATGAGTTCGGTCAGATCATTGCTGCCGATCGAAAACCGATCGAAGCGTCCTGCAGCTCCTCGGCGAGGGAATATCGCACATTGCTGTAGATTTGCAGGTTATCCCGCGTCGAGCCCCCGCTCGGTCATGATCGCCAGCACTAAAGGCGTTGGGCCAACTGCAGCTCGCCGAGGTCCCGCACCACGACGTTAGCACCGTGATCGCGCAAGGCTTCAGCCTGATCGCTGCGATCGACACCGATGACGAGCGCGTAGCCCGCTGCGCGCAGCGCCTCGACTCCTGACAGAGCGTCCTCGACACCCACGGCTCGTTCTGGCCTCGCTCCGAGCAAACGAACGGCATGGAGATAGATGTCCGGGTCCGGCTTACCCCGGAGCGAAAGACGAGCCGCCTCGATTCCATCGACACAGGCATCGAACAGGTCCTTCAGCCCGGCGGCCTCCAGCACCGCTTTCGCATTCCTGCTCGACGAGACGAGTGCTGTTCTGATCCTGTTCCTACGCAGGTCCCGGA
>JAEVZQ010000112.1 GCA_023392135.1 Pseudomonadota bacterium
GAAATGACCGTGCCGTCATAGAACGCCAGCACACGCTCGGCGAAGCGATCGACCAGCTCCATATCGTGCTCGACGAACAGGACCGTCACCTTCCGGCTCCTGAGAGCAGCCATGACGATCTCCATCAGGTCGTATTTTTCCTCGACCGAAATGCCGCTGGTTGGCTCGTCGAGCAGAAGCACCTGCGGCCGCCCGGCGACTGCCATGGCGATATCCAGGAGCTTGCGCACGCCCTGCGGAAGCGTCGCTGCCGGCGCGTCACGATACTTTTTCAGTTGAAAGAGATCGATTGCCTCCTCGGTTTCCGCCTCGGCCTCCCGGCTGAGCAGGGGCATGACTGCAAAGCGCAGGACGCTGGTGTTGTTCCGGGCGATCGCAGCAGCCGCGCACATGTTCTCATGCACCGTCAGCGACGGGAAAATCTGCGCCACCTGGAACGACCGGGAAATGCCCATCCGGCAGATCGTACGCGAGGGCAGGCCGGTCACGTCCTTTCCAGCGAACGAGATGGTGCCGCTGGTAGGCGTAATGTGCCCCGTAATCATGTTGACGAACGTCGTCTTGCCGGCCCCGTTGGCGCCGATGATGCCGACGGTCTGCAGCGCCGGGATTTCAACGTTGATATCGCGGGCCGCGATAACGGAACCGAACGACTTCTCCAGGTTCCGGACCGAGATGACCGTTGTCATTGCACAGCCTCCTGGGCTTTCCGCCTCCGGCGCATGAAGAGTGAGCCAATGCCGTCCGGCAAAAACAGGATCGTGAGCAACAACACGGTCCCGAGTATCAGCTGCCATGCTCCGGGCAGGAGCGCCACCGACATGGTCCGGACGACTTCGAAAACGACAGCGCCGATGAACGCGGCGGCGACCGATCCGGCTCCGGCCAGGATGGTGATGAATACGAAGCCACCCGATGTCGTCCAGTAGGACATGTTCGGATCGACGTGGGAAATCGCCATTGCGCCGATCGCACCGCCTACGCCGCCAAGGGTTCCAGCAATCACCAGCTTCAGGTGGATGAGCTTGGTCGCGGAAACCCCGAGGTATTCGACACGGATTTCATTGTCGCGGACAGGCACGGCGAGGGAGCCTGCAACAGAACGCAGGTAGGCCCCGACCAGCACCGCGGCGACGGCGCCGAGCGCGAGCGCGTACCAGTAAAGCGCGAGTGAGAGCTCGATCCCGTGCGGGGCGTAGCCGAGGAAGGTCGGCTGCATGACGTTGAACCCGTCCGTCGAGCCGAGCGCTTCCGTCTTCACGAGGACGCCGTAGAGGATCATCGACAGGGCGAGGCTCAGCATCGCAAAGAAGATTTCGCGATAGCGCGCCAGCAGAAAGCCGACGAGGAACGCCGTCAGAGCCGCCGCCACAGCCGCGAGGACCACTGCGAGAAAGGCGTCCTGGATACCGGTCCAGCGCATGAAGAGTGCGACGGTGTACGCGCCGATTGCGTAATAGAGGGCCTGGCCGAAGGACACGAGCCCGGCCCGCCAGAGAACGATCAGGCCAAGAACCACCAACGCGCTGGCGAAAGCGATCGTCAGCAGTGAAATGAGCCATGGCGGCAGAAACGGCCCGACCACGGCCGACGCGGCAAACAGTAATCCTCCGAGGATATGTCGACGTTCGATCATCTCAGATCTTCCTCGGTTGCGCGCGCGTGAAGAGGCCGTAAGGCCGGAAGACGAGCACGAGCGCCATCACGGCATAAATGACGAACAATTCGACCTGCGGGAGCATGTGGACAGCGGCTGCGCGGCAGAGCCCGACGATGAGCGCACCGACGAGCGCACCCTCGATCGACCCCATTCCACCGACCGCTACGACGGCGAAGGCGAGCACAATGACCTCGACGCCTATCCCGAGCGTCACCGAGATCTTCGGTGCCATGACCGCGCCACCCAAGGCGCCGAGCATCGCACCGATGATGAACGTGATGGTGAAGAAGAGGGTCACGTTCACCCCGAACGCGGCAGCCGTCTCGCGATCGAAAATCACCGCGGTCAGCAGGCGCCCATAGCGGGTATGCCGGAGCCCCAGGAAGCTGCCGATGGCGAGGAAAATGGCAAGCAGCACGAGGCCGAGGTCATATCCTGAAAGGATCAGCGGGCCCAGCATGAAATTGCCGGCGGCAATCAACGGCTGATAAGCCGAAAGGGAGGACGGCCCCCAGATGATGGTGATCGCGTCTTCGAGAATGAGGAAGGCAGCGTACGTAACCAGGACGATGACGACCTCGTCCTTTCCATAGACGAACCGGAGGATCGTCCGCTCGAGCAGAAGGCCGAGCACGAGGCCGACGGCCAGCGCCGCCAGGGCCATGGCAAGGAAGCCGCCCGCCTCAGGCAGACCTTTGTCGAAGTACATGCCTGCGGCAGTCGCGGCGCAGTAGGCACCGAATGCGTAGAACGCACCATGGGCGACATTGAGAATTTTCATGACGCCGAAAATCAGGCTGAGCCCGATAGCGACGATGAAAAGATACGCGGCGTAAACGAGGCCGTCCGTCAGGATGGCGAGAGCCAACAGCACGAATGAGTTCTCCGGCTCGACTGGAAGAAGCAGCTCCGCGCCTCGCAGG
>JAEVZQ010000217.1 GCA_023392135.1 Pseudomonadota bacterium
ATCGCGAGCAGGCGGCGCGCCATGTCGTTGATCGGATCTGGGGTGAGTTGCTGCCTGAGGTGAGTGTCGATGCGAGCTACGATCGCCGCTTTGGTCTGGCCAATGTCGACGAGAGCGAAGTCTCTGCGGTCACGGGCCGCGTGACCGTGCCGATCTATCAGGGTGGCGAGGTTTCGGCCCGTGTCCGGCAGGCCAAGCATACCCACGTCGCGCGCCTGCAGGAGGTCGAGCAGTTCCGAACCGAGACACTAGCCGACGTGATCGCGTCCTGGGCTCGGATGGAAGCATCACGCGCGCAGATTACGTCCGACCTGGCCCAGGTTGAAGCCAACCGGGTGGCGCTGGCCGGTGTGCGCGAGGAGGAGCGGGTCGGCCAGCGGACGCTGCTCGACGTGCTGAACGCCGAGCTGGAGTTGCTCAACGCCGAGGTCAACCTCGCGACGACACGGCGCGATCTGGTGGTCAGCGCCTACACGCTGCTGTCGTCCGTCGGCCGGCTCGATGCGGAGTATCTCACGCTAGGTGCGGCAGTCTACGACCCCGAGGCGCATTATCTCGAGGTTCGCCGTAAGTGGTGGGGCATCAGCATTACGCATGCGGATGGCCGCCGTGAGAACCTCGACCTGTGGGAGACCTACGGCCAGAACGCTCCCATGAAGTGAGCGAAAGTGCTGGCCTACGCCACAAACTGCGCAGCTCAGTAGGCCCGCCCGGCTCTGTTCTCTGCAGGGCAGCGCACCTGCTTTGGACTACCGACGTTGCGGCGTGGGCTGTCTTGGGGTGTCCGCAGAGCTCCGGATCCGGCGGCAGTCTCTGATCATCAGAGCAGGTCCCGGAGCACCGCGGTGTGTCATAGCGCGCACCAAAAAAGCCTCACAAAACGCACAATTTCTATGAAGCCAATACATTGATGCCTCCGAGCAATCGGTGTACCACAATTGATGAGTTTAGCCTGAGTGTTGCAGGCAGGGCACGCGGCTCGGGCCGGGCGAGAGCCGTCAAGCAGTGAGGGTGGGGAATGCATAGAGCGGACAAGACGCCCGAGCCGAGCATGGAGGAAATCCTCGCCTCGATCCGCAAGATCATCGCGGAGGAGCCGATCGGCTCCCGCGCAGGACCAGAGTCGCAGGATGCGGATGCGGATGGCGAGCCGCCGCTGCCGGCCGGCGATCCCGGGCATCGGGCGGACGGTCCGACGCTTTCCATACCCTCGCGGAGCGAGGACGACTCCGAGGGGCCGCCCTACAGCGTCGAGGATGCGCTGGCGGATCTGATGGATGACCCACAGCGGCGATCTGGCCGTGCTGCGGGGAAGGACGAATTTTCAAAGCCCCAGAGTCGGCCAGGCAGCGACGAGGACAGCCGTCCGAGCTGGCTGTTCGGCCGCCAGAGCAGCCCACCTGGGGGCGCGCCCCAGTCTCCCGCAGGAGCCTCGACCGGTGCTGATCGCGGGCAGGGCGGCGGGCTGCTGGGGCAACTTGGCAGTCTGCGAGAGAGCCCCGAGCGAGCGGCGGCTGAGGGCGGGATCTCCGGCACGAGGCCGACGAGCGGCCCGAAACCGCTCGAGATCGGCTCGATCTTTGATCGCCATCGGGAGGCCGGGCGGCCTGCTCCAGCAGACTTCCCGACCCTGCCGCAGGTCCCCTCGCACGACGTGCCGCGCCCGGCTGCGCCGCGCGTTCCGGCGCGGGAGGGCAGCCCTGCCAGCGCCCGGGCAGACGAGGGCAGTGCTCCGGTGCCGCCAGCCGCCAGCCCTGCCGCTCCCAGGTCCGCTGCGCCCATGCCCATGGCGCGTTCGCCGGAGCCGGCAGCTGATCGTGCGCCAGGTCACAAGCCCGAGGAGCGCCTGCGACCCGCTCCATCCGAGCCTGCCGCGAGGCAGGACAAGGCTGCTCCGCTCGTCGACACGAATCACGGGCAACAGCGGGAGAGGCCGACGGAGGCGGTGAGGACGGCCGTACAGAGCGTCGGCGCAGCATCAGGTAATGAGAAGCCTGTGGCGTCGCCTGCGCCGCAGCCGTCGACCGAGCCGCCACTGGCGCGCACGCTGGAGGACACGGTGGCGGATCTCCTCCGGCCCATGCTGCGCGAGTGGCTCGACGCCAACATGCCCCGCATCGTCGAGAAGGCGCTCCGGGTCGAGCTGGCCGCGAGCGCCAAGCGGCCGGGAACTGACGGAAGCGGCTGAGCGGCGGCTGATACTCGGCTCGTGGCTCTCCAACTTCGCCATGAGACTTCCCTACCAGGGCCTGAGGCGACCGCTCGTGTTGACGGGAAGAAGTGCGGGGCGTAGGACGCCCCTGCATTCCCCTTGACCTCAAATCGGGCCGATTGACCCATGCTCCAGAAGACCTATCAACCTGCCGACATCGAGAAGCGGATCTACCAGGAGTGGGAGAACGCGGGTGCGTTCCGCTGCGGCCGGCCGGAGCGGGTCAACGCCGAGCCCTACAGCATCGTCATTCCGCCACCCAACGTCACCGGCTCGCTCCATATGGGGCACGCGCTCAACAACACGCTGCAAGACATCCTTTGCCGCTTCGAGCGCATGCGCGGCAAGGACGTGCTCTGGCAGCCGGGCACGGATCATGCCGGTATCGCTACCCAGATGGTCGTCGAGCGGAAGCTGGCTGAGGAGCAGCGTGACCGGCGCCAGATGGGCCGCCAGGCTTTCCTCGATGAGGTCTGGAAGTGGAAGACCGAAAGCGGCGGCATGATTCTCAACCAGTTGAAGCGGCTCGGCGCGTCCTGCGACTGGTCCCGCGAGCGCTTCACAATGGACGAGGGCCTGAGCCGTGCGGTGCTCAAGGTGTTCGTCGAGCTTTACCGGCGCGGCCTCATCTATAAAGACAAGCGCCTCGTCAACTGGGACCCGCGGTTCCAGTCCGCCATCTCGGATCTCGAGGTGATGCAGGTCGAGGTGAAGGGGAGCCTCTGGCACCTGCGCTATCCGCTCAAAGATGATCCGTCCCGGTTCATCGTCGTCGCCACCACGCGGCCCGAGACGATGCTCGGCGATACCGCGGTCGCGGTTCACCCGGAGGACGAGCGCTACAAGGATCTCGTCGGGAAGATGGTGGTGCTGCCGCTGGTCGGGCGTGAATTCCCGATCGTCGCCGACGAGTACTCCCACCCCGGGAAGGGCTCCGGCGCCGTCAAGATCACGCCGGCGCATGACTTCAACGACTTCGAGGTCGGCCGGCGGCACGACCTGCCGATGATCAATATCTTCGACGCCGAGGCGCGGATCAACGAGAACGCGCCGGAGGCGTATCGAGGACTCGATCGCTTCGAAGCGAGAAAGCGGGTCATCGCCGATCTCGAAGCGCAGGGGCTCGTCGAAAAGATCGAGCCCTACACGCATACGGTTCCCCATGGCGACCGCTCCGGCGTGCCGATCGAGCCGTGGCTGACGGACCAATGGTACGTCAACGCGGCCGAGCTGGCCAAAGACGCCATCAGCGCCGTCGAGGACGAACGCACGAAATTTGTCCCGAAGAACTGGGAGAAAACCTACTTCGAGTGGATGCGCAACATCCAGCCGTGGTGTATTTCGCGCCAACTCTGGTGGGGGCATCAGATCCCGGCCTGGTATGGTCCGGATGGCGAGGTTTTCGTCGAGGAAACGGAGAACCTGGCATTGGCCGCGGCGCAGCGGCACTACGGCTCACGCGTCAATCTCGAGCGCGATCCGGATGTGCTCGATACGTGGTTTTCGTCTGCGCTGTGGCCCTTCTCGACGCTCGGCTGGCCTGACAAGACGCCGGAGCTCGAGCGGTACTACCCGACCAACGTGGTCGTGACGGGCTTCGACATCATCTTCTTCTGGGTCGCCCGGATGATGATGATGGGCCTCTATTTCCAGCACGACGTGCCCTTTCGCGACGTCTACATCCATGCCCTCGTTCGCGACGAGAAGGGGCAGAAGATGTCGAAATCCAAGGGGAACGTCATGGACCCCCTGGAGCTCATCGACGCCTACGGGGCCGACGCACTGCGCTTCACGCTGGCGGCGATGGCGGCACAGGGCCGTGACATCAAGCTCGCCCGCTCCCGCGTCGAGGGCTACCGGAACTTTGCGACCAAGCTCTGGAACGCCGCGCGCTTCGCGGAGATGAACGAGTGCGTGCGCGTCAAGGGCTTCGACCCTGCAGCAGCAAGGCTGACGGTCAACCGCTGGATTGCCGGCGAAACGGAGCGGGCGGCCAAAGCTGTCACCGCTGCGATCGAAACCTACAAGTTCAATGAGGCGGCGAGCGCCATCTACGAATTCACCTGGGGCGTCTTCTGCGACTGGTATCTCGAGCTGGTGAAGCCGGTGCTCGTCGGGTCCGACGAAGAAGCGAAATCCGAGACGCGCGCCATGGTCGCCTGGGCGCTCGACCAGGTGCTGAAGCTGCTGCATCCGTTCATGCCGTTCATTACCGAGGATCTGTGGGCGCACATGGTCGAGCATGGAGTCAAGCGCGACGCCATGCTGGTGCTGAGTCCTTGGCCAGAGCTCGTCGGCCTTGCCGATGCAGCGGCGGACGAGGAGCTTGGCTGGGTCGTCAATCTGGTCGGTGAGGTGCGCTCGGTGCGAGCCGAGATGAACGTGCCGGCTGGCGCCAAGGTGCCGCTGGTTCTGGTGAGCTCTGCCGATGGGGTTCGCCAGCGCGCCGAGCGGCACGAGGAGACGATCAGCCGCCTCGCTCGCCTGGGCTCCATCTCGTTCGAGGACGCGGCTCCAAAGGGTGCCGTGTTGATAGCATTCGATGAGACGACCGCAGCGCTGCCTCTTGGCGGCATCATCGACATGGCAGCCGAGCGCGCCCGGTTGCAGCGCGAGATCGAGAGGACGTCCGGCGAGATCGCCCGCATCGACGCCAAGCTCGCCAACGAGAAGTTCGTCTCGCGCGCTCCGGAGGAAGTCGTCGAGACCGAACGCGAGCGACGCGCGGACTACCTCGCCCAGAAGATAAAATTCGCCGACGCGCTCGCCAGGCTGGAAGCCGCCGGGTAGCGCCCTTCGCGATCAGGCTCGATCGCTGCAGCCCTTGCATTGCAGGCTGGCCCAGGGCACGACTCTGCAGTCGCCACCGTCTATCTCCAATTGTACGTATCGGCTCAACAGCGGCCGTCGAGCTCGTCGATTCGGCGGGCCAGCACGACGAGATAGGCGAGTAGGAACAGGTAGATGTAGGTTTCGGTAGCTTCGGCAGGGCGCTGGACGACGGCGGCGAAGAGATTGTTATTGTCCAGCGTCGCGGCGAGCTTGAAGAACAGCATCCCGATGGCGATCGGCGCCAGCGTGGCAGGTGGCACGAACAGCGCCAGCCGCCCACTGCGGCCGATCGCGCCGCGCCAAGCCAGGAACGGCAGCACCAACCCACCCGTGATGATGGCGATCTCCAGCACAGTGCGTGGGAACTGATTGAACCACGGACTGATGTTGTGAAGATTGGTCTCCTGCTGCCGGTTGATCTCCGCCCAGTAGTCCGGCGTCGACCAGTGGAAGAAGTGCTGGCCCCAACTGTGCTCCTCGCCGGCGATGTAGAAGCAGCCGAGCCCCATGAGCACAACGTACCAGAACAGGAGCCGCCGGCCCCGCACGTACGGCTGGAGGAGCAGCTTCAGAGCGATCAGAGCGCCCGCTAGCGGAATGAGGAAGTGGCCCACCTCGAGGAATCCATAGCCTTCCGGCAGGATCCAGGCGCGGTAGAACTCCGGCGCGATGGCATTGATGGCCACCAGCGCCACGAGCAGCACGGCAGGCAGGCCAAGCCACCACCGGGCCTGTTCACGACCGGGGTCGCAGGCAAACGGGCCCGCGACATCGAGCTGCGTGAAGGCAGCTTGCCAGCGGCCGGAGAGGGTGGAGGCGGAGGATGTGCGTTCGGAAGAGGGCATCGAGCTTCGGCCAACGGAAAATGATGTGAGCCGCCCATCAAAGCAAAAGAACACCTCTAGGGTGCCCCGAGGGACCCCAGCCGCGTCCTGATGCCAATGGAGGGCGGTAGCCACCCGGATGACACCGGAGTGGCCCTGGCGATCACCATAGCGTAACGCCGCATTGGACAAAATTAAGTACATGCCAAGTCGGATCACGACTGTGTCACTGGGGCCACGGATTTGCCGGCCATTGCCTCCATTGAGCCACAAAAGCCGAGCACCATGCCTGAACATCAGATGAATGCGGCCGCCCACTCGCTGGAAGCTCTGCTTCAGGTGCCGAGTGGTGGGTACTGAACGGGATTAATGAGACGAAGGACTGGCCTCCCTGGAGAGCGAAGACGCGTGCGCATGCAGGCACGAGACGCTTTTCTCGCTGGAAGCCAGGTCGAGATGGACACCAGAACACTGAACGAGTCCAGTTCGACGACGGAAGGTGCGGCGCGCGTGCTCCATTGCAAAGGCGGCGCTGCGGCCACCGCTGAGGATCATCGTTTCTTTCGCCCGATCAGCATTGGCCGCCTCGGCCCCGCGATGGTTTGTGTCGGCGGCCCAAGCCTGGTGATGCGCCATGGTGACACCATCATGACGGATTCCGAAAAAGGCACGCGAGACCATTTTGTCGACCAATCCGGGCTCGAATCTCAGCGTAAAGCGTGGACCTCGCCTTTAGATTCACACGGGAGCGGGGCGTTGCGGAAGTATGCGGATCAGGTTTGGCCGGCGGGAAGCAGTATTGCCCGGGCTGGCGGAAAGGCGAAAGTTGTCTGTCACGCAGCTGATTAGATCGCTGATGGGGCTGGCGCTGTTCACGGCCCTGGCCTCTACGACCGCCCTGGCAGCCCGGAGCGCGAATTTCAGCTCCCCGCAGGCGGCATTCGAACAAGGTATGGGCGCCTTGAGGGCCGGTCAGATGGACGTCGCCCTCCCGGCACTCGAGCATGCTGCCGGTAAGGGCGTTTTTCTTGCCGAGTTCTATCTGGCGCGGATTTTCGCCGATCCCACCAGTGCCTACACGGATCATGCCAAAGCCTATGTACTCTATCAGCGCCTCGCCGATCAGTACGCCGACATCGATCCCGATGCGGATCAGCGGGCGCCGTTCGTGGCCAAATCCTTCACGGCGCTTGCCGGCTACCTGTTGCGCGGTGTTCCAGAGATCAATGTCCAGCCCGATCCGGGCCGCGCTGCCGAGTACCTGCATCACGCAGCCACCTTCTTCAACGACCGGAATGCGCAATTCGAGCTGGCAAAGCTCTATCTGCGCGCCAACGAGGAGCCCATCAAGACGCGGCAGGCTCTGCATTGGCTGTCCGTTCTGACCGAGCAGGGGCACGCGGGGGCGCAGGCGTTCCTGGCTGATCTCTACTGGCACGGCAATCACGTCGAGAAGAGCCCGCTGCGGGCTTATGCCTTGGTGACTGTAGCGGTCGAGAACGCGCCCGTGCATGAGCGCATCTGGATCGAGGACATCCATCAGAACATCTACTGCGGCCTGTCGGAAACCGTGCGCACCAACGCCAGGGGCCTGATCGAGTTCTGGCGCAAGCAGTATGGCCGCACGCCCGAGGCGGACCGCTATGGTCTGTCGCGGCTGCAACTCGGGCCGGTCCGCACCTGCAGCGATGGCGAGGTCGTGCCCGTTCCAGGCCAGGTGACCACGACGCGCACCGTCGTGGCATCCGAGCCCAAATCGGAAGCTGCCGTGGGAGAGGTGACGACATCTGCCATCCAGGCAGCCACGAAACCAACCGGACCTACGGTTGCCCAGGGGAATGCTGCGGGGTTTGGAGTCCGGGAAGTGCGCGAGGTCGTCACCGAGCGTCACAACTGAGCGCCTTGTCCACCAACTTGTGCGCTCATTCAACGACAATCAGCCAGCATCGAGCTCCAGCCAGACCGGCACGTGATCTGAGGGCTTTTCCCAGCCACGGGTGTGCCGGTCGATGCCAGCCGCGAGCAATCGATCGGCGGCCTGCGGCGACAGCAGCAGGTGGTCTATCCTGATGCCGTCGTTTTTCTGCCAAGAGCCCGCCTGGTAATCCCAGAACGAGAAGACGTTCGGTCCCGGGTGGCAGGCGCGGATCGCATCTGTGAAGCCGCCGTTCATCAGCGCCCTGTACCGTGCCCGCGACTCCGGCTGATAGAGCGCATCATTCGCCCAGCTCTCCGGGTTTTTTGCGTCGAGCGGCTCGGGGATCACGTTGAAGTCGCCAGCCAGCACCAGCGGCTGCTCTTCAGCGAGCAGGTCGCGGGCCCGTTGCGCCAGCCGGTCCATCCACGCGAGCTTGTAGTCGAATTTCTCTGTCCCGATGGGATTGCCGTTCGGCAGGTAGATAGAGGCAACGGTGAGCGCGCCCGAGGGGGTCGACAGCGTTGCCTCGAGATAGCGCGCCTGGACGTCATCCGGTGCGCCGGGCAGGCCAGGGCGGACGTCATCGAAGCGGGTCTTGGCGAGAATGGCGACACCGTTGAACGACTTCTGTCCGTGCACTGCGACGTTGTAGCCAAGGCTCTCGAACGCGTCCGCCGGAAAGGCGCCGTCCATGCACTTCACCTCCTGGAGGCACACGAGGTCGGGCCTAGCGTCGGCGATCCACGTCAGCGCCGTATCGAGCCGCGCCTTCACGCCGTTGATGTTCCAGGTCGCGATCTTCATCATTATGCCGGGATCGGCGTTCCGCGAGCCGTGCTTCACTGGCAATCAGCTCACATTTCCGCCGGCGCGTCCCGCCCCTCGTTAACGAAGTGTATTCACCGCCGATTAGCAGCTTTTGAGCCATCTTGCTAACCGGCAGTATTCCTTTTCGAAGGGCGCAATCATGGGCCTCTCCCTCTACGAGGGCAAACGCCGCGACCCTAAACCGCTGGTGGCGCTGATGGCGGCGAACCTGGTGTTCGCTGCCGCCTCGGTATTCCTGTGGGCGGTGACGTCTACCCTCATGGCCGAGCCGATCCGCTGGGCAACGGCGCGCGGCATCGGCTCGCGGCCCGAGCTGCTCGAGTACCCGTTCGTGCTCCTCTGGCTGCTGCCGGTCGCCGGTGCCTGCGCCGCCTGGGTTGCTCACAAGGCCGAGCGGCTGAAGCTCGCCTATTCTCTGGCCTTTTATCCGCTGCTTTACTTCGCCGTGGTGGCCGGCTGGTACTATCTCGCCCCCGCCCAGTGGCATTGAGGCGGCCAGTCTGCAACCCAGGCGCTAAGCTTCGGCAGGCAGTGCAAGTGGATGAGACGAGATGGCCGCTTCGAATCGGCCGGCTTCCGTGTATTCTGCAAGCCCATGCAGCGGTACATCTTCATTACCGGCGGCGTGGTCTCCTCCCTCGGCAAAGGCCTCGCATCGGCGGCTCTCGGCGCGCTTCTCCAGGCTCGCGGCTATTCCGTGCGCCTGCGCAAGCTCGACCCTTATCTCAACGTCGATCCGGGCACCATGAGCCCGTATCAGCACGGCGAGGTGTTCGTCACCGACGACGGCGCGGAGACCGACCTCGACCTCGGCCACTACGAGCGCTTCACCGGCGTGCCGGCCAAGCGCAGCGACAACATCACGACGGGCCGAATCTACCAGGAGATCCTGGCCAAGGAGCGCCGCGGCGATTATCTCGGCGCCACCGTGCAGGTGATCCCGCACGTCACCGATGCCATCAAGGAGTTCGTGACCTCTGGGAACGAGGGCATCGACTTCGTGCTGGTCGAGATCGGCGGCACGGTGGGCGACATCGAGGGGCTGCCGTTCTTCGAGGCCATACGCCAGCTCGGCAACGAGCTGCCGCGCGGCGCCTCCATCTTCATCCACCTGACGCTGCTGCCCTACATCCCGAGCGCCGGCGAGCTGAAGACCAAGCCGACGCAGCACTCGGTCAAGGAGCTTCGCTCCATCGGCATCCAGCCCGATATCCTGCTGTGCCGCACCGACCGCGCGATCCCTGTGTCGGAGCGGCGCAAGATCGCGCTCTTCTGCAATGTCCGCGAGGAGGCCGTCATCCAGGCACTGGACGTCTCCTCCATCTACGACGTGCCGCTCGCCTATCATCGCGAGGGGCTGGACCGGGAGGCGCTGGCCGCCTTCGGCATCGCCGATGCACCACCGCCCGACCTCACGCGCTGGGAAGTCATCAGCAACGCCATCGCCAACCCGGAAGGCGATGTGACCATTGCGGTTGTCGGCAAGTACACCGAGCTGAAGGACGCCTACAAGTCACTGATCGAGGCGCTCGTCCACGGCGGCATCGCCAACAAGGTCCGGGTGAAGATCGACTGGATCGAGAGCGAGACCTTCGAGCGGGAGGATCCGGCGCCGTTTCTCGAGCACGTCGACGGCATTCTGGTGCCCGGCGGCTTCGGCGAGCGCGGCTCGGAAGGCAAGATCCTCGCTGCCAAGTTCGCGCGCGAGCGGCAGGTTCCCTATTTCGGGATTTGCTTCGGCATGCAGATGGCGTGCATCGAGGCGGCGCGCAATCTCGCGGGCATCAAAGACGCAAGCTCGACGGAGTTCGGCGAGACGAAAGAGCCGGTCGTTGCGATGATGACGGAGTGGATGCGCGGCAACGAGCTGGAGCAGCGCCGTCAGGGCGGCGAGCTTGGCGGCACGATGCGGCTCGGCGCTTATGAAG